>JBAVUZ010000912.1:0-18712 GCA_049697035.1 Candidatus Angelobacter sp.
GGCCTATTACGCAACCGCATAAACAAATTTTGCCCTGACATTCATATAAAAAAACTTGTCATATAGACCATATCCCCGGACAGGAAAAGACTCATGGATCTCAGACGATTGACGGCGCACCTGTTCCACCACAAACGCAAGAGCCGCATTGTGACATTCGAAAAAGGCCGTGTCGTCACACGGACGCACCAGCAGGTCTATGAAGACGTGAACGAAGCCTGCGAGCGCCTGAAGGGCTGGGGGCTTAAACGCGGCATGCGTGTAGGAATATGGGCATGCAACTGTTATGAATGGATCGTCTACGATCTCGCACTGCTGGAATTGCGGGCATTGTCCGTGGCATTCACAGACGACTTTGCGTCGTTCACGGCCGATCAGTTGATGGATAAATATTCCTTATCGCTTCTGCTGGTTTCTGCCTCCGACAAGCACCACAGAAACGGCAAGCATGCCGGCGCGATCGTATACCTCGACGCGGAAAACAGCGGCGTCGAGATCATCGAACGCGGGCATGCGGACCCGGACTGGGAATTTGAAAATACCGGTCTGGTCTTTTCCTCCGGTTCGTCCGGCAAACTGAAAGGATTGAAGTTGAGCCGCAAGGGAATAGAGGCGAGCGTGGACGCCTTTACGCAATTGGCGAACCCGCGCTCAGACGATTGCCTGCTGCTGTTCCTGCCGATCTCGAACTTTCAACAACGGCTCATGTACTATTCGGCATTGTGGTACGGTTTTGACCTGATCGTGACGGACCCGAACCGGCTGTTCCGCGCTCTCAAGGAACTGCACCCGACCATCCTCATCGCGCCGCCCATGTTGTACGAGGCCTTTGAAAACCGTTTTTATGCTTTGCCGGCCTGGAAGCGCTGGGCCGCGCGCACGCTGGGCGAAATGGCCCGGGGACTGCCATCGCGGAACCTCCGCCAGAAAATAGCGCGTGGGCTTTTCAAAAACGCTTATGAGGCCCTGGGCGGCAGAATGCGGTTGATGGTGACCGGCATGGCACCCATCAAGCGCAGCACGCTCGAACTCTTCCGGCTGATGCAACTTCCATTGTTCGAAACCTACGGCATGACCGAATTCGGGGGGATAGCGTTGAATGTTCCGGGGGCCAATAAGCTGGGCTCGGTAGGCAGGCCGCTGCCCGGTGTCCGGGTGGAACTCGCGCCGGATGGAGAGGTGATTGCGGTCCGGGACTACCGCATCGCTTCCACTTACTTCGAGTGCGCTGAAGGCGAAGCGGAGAAGACATTCGTCGGCAGAGACCGCGTAGCTACGGGAGACGTGGGCCGCTTTGACTCGGATGGCTATCTGTACCTGGTGGGGCGGAAGAAAGAGATGATCATTACCGCGGGCGGCAACAAAATACACCCGGAAACCCCTGAATCCGCGATTGATGCCTGCCCTGACGTGGGGCGCTCCGTCATCTTCGCCGATTCCGGTTCGCCGACGCTGGTCGCCGTCGTGCTGCCCAAGAATCCGGAAGACGAATCCGCAAAACTCAGAATCCAGCAGTTCATCGAACAGATCAGCCGCGAAACGCCCGCCCTGGCCATTGGCCGCGTGGTCTTCAGCGATCAGCCGTTCTCCCGGGAAAACGGTTTCTTGCGGCCGAACCTGAAACTCGATCGCAACAGGATTGCACGGCACTTTTTGAATGGAAACGGGGAACGCACTGCTTCCGTAGCCAGGAGAGCGTAGATGGACGTTGAGGCGGGATTTGAAGAACAGGTAAAAGGCCTTCTTGTTTCCGGGCTTGCCGGCAAGTTCAAAAAGGTAAGGATCACGGGAGAGACCGCGCTGCAGGCGGAGCTGGGCCTCGATTCCATTGGGCTGCTGGCCCTGGTCTTTCGTTTTGAGGAGCTGTTTGGGATCGACATTGCGCAGCTCGGAATCGATATTGACGTCGGCAAGTTGCGCAACGTGAATGACCTGATGGAAGCAGGCCGTGAAATCCTGAAGAAGGCTAACGCCCAGAGCGTATCTTAACAGTGACTTTGTCGGAAGGACCGGTTATGAAGATTATCGATTGCCATTGCCATATCGCCTCCGAAGAGCACACGCCCATGTCCTTCATCGAAGGGGCAGTCGCCAATATGATCGCCGCGCTTTCGGTCCAGGGCGTGCCCGTTACCGCAAAGAAGCTCATTACCCTGTACCTGAACAAGCTACGGGACCCGCTCTGCGATTCCCTGGTCCTGGAAATGGAGAGGGCCGGGATCAGTAAAAGTGTGTTGCTGGCCGCGGATTTCAGCTATGCCCTCAAGGACTGCCGCCTGACCGTGGCGGAATCCTTCGCCAGGCACCGCGAAGTGCTGTTGCGCCATCCCGGAAAGTTCGAGGTGTTCGGCGGCGTGGACCCGCGCTGGGGCAAGGATGGCCTCGACCTGTTCGAGCGGTCGCTGGCGGAGTTCGGATTTCGCGGGTTCAAATTGTATCCGCCCTGCGGGTTCAGTCCAAGCGATCCTTCTCTGTTTCCTTATTATGAGTTGTGCGCGCACTATCAAGCGCCTGTGCTGGTCCACATCGGCCCTACTTCGCCGGTGCTGGACTTCAGTGTTTCCAGCCCCTTTCTATTGAATGAGGCCGCCCGGCTGTTTCCCACGGTAAATTTCATTCTGGCCCATGGCGCCGTGAGCTTTGTGGAGGAGTGCGTGATGATGTGCAGGTTCCGGCCCAATGTGTTTCTTGACATTAGCGGATATCAGACCACTCTGGGATACGATCCCGCCGCCACTTCGGTGAAGCGCGTGGCCTCGGTTGGAATCAACCACAAAGTTTTGTTTGGTACGGACTTTCCCGTTTTTCGCCTGCAGGGAGAACAAAAAAACTTCGTGGACGTAGTTGCTGCGGAAGGCGGAGCGCTTTCCGAGCTGAGCGAAAAGGAAAAGTCCCTCATACTGCACGGCAACATCGAGCGTCTTCTGGCGGCCGTTGCCCCGCAGACCCTCGCGGCTTCCGCGGACATGACTTGCTGAAAAGCGGCTGAAGGAACAGGGGCCGCGCGCCCAGCTCAGGGCTGCAATTTTCATATTTGCACAACAACCGGATCCGGAATGAAGCCTCGGAAATCGCGATCGTGTGCGGATCGGATGTTTTCATCACAACCACCAACCAACTTCTGTCACGAAGGAGAAAAAACTAAATGCTAAGCGTACCGGAATTCAGAAACAAGCTGGAGCAGACGCTCCATAAGAGACTCACTCTCGACCATCCTGTGCTTCAGGAAATGGCAAAGCCTAAAAAGAATCTTCCCCTGGTCCGCAAGATGTCTTTGCAGGCATTCCATCTGACCAGGGCCTTCACCGGCTATATCGGAATTCTCTACTACCATTGCCCGATTCAGAAATACCGCACCGCCCTGGCCGTCAACCTGTATGAAGAGGAGACGGGCGCTCTTTCCAAAACCGCGAACCACATGGAATTGATGAAGAGGTTCATCCTTGCCTTGGGGATCACGGAAGAGGAGCTAGAAAACGAAGTTCCGCTGCCGACCACGATCGACCTGGTGGAGTACAGAAAGCAGCTCTGCGAAAATCCCGAGACGCTGCACATGGGCGCCGCGGCGGTCATGATCGCCTCTGAAGGGCAGAGCCTCGAAACCAAGGCAGGGAAGACGAAGGACCAGCTCATTCCTGAGATGTACGGTCTCAAGCCGGAAGACCTCGCGTTTTTCGCCGTGCATGCCGTCGAGGACGTGTATCACGTCGGCGATGGACTGGACCTCGTCTCCGAGCTTTGCACAACGGAAAAGATGCAGAACGAAGCCATTGAAGCCGTCGAAGGCACCTGCGATCGTTTCTGGCGTTTCTTTGATGGCATCCAGGAAGCCTATGAGGCCGAGGGATACAAGCTCTCCGAGCCTGCTCTGGGAGTTCCCGCGTAGGAGATCAGACAATGAGTGTGGCAGTTTATAGAGCCGCAGGAAATGAACGGTCGGGGGTCCTTGAAATGGCGGGACAGACGGTTGCCGCCTACAAGGCATTCCGTGAAGGCACGCAGAATTTCCCCGAGTTGCATGACAGCGTCATGCGGCTCGAGGAAATCATTTCTTCCAGGGGGCCTGAATCCTCTGACGCGGCTGAGATTCTCGGCTCTTTTTCTCCTAAAATCATCTCCGAATTGAATGAGGCTGCGGCACTCTGCCACAGGCGGCTGGACTCGGAGTTTTCGCAACTGGTGCTCCAGGGCGAATCGGCGCTTCTGCATCATCCGCGCACGGAGCAGGCCGCCGACCTGGTCAAACGCGAGCTTTTGCTGCTGAACGGCAGCCGTCCTAAACGGGCGCTGGTGATAGGCAGCGGGCCTTTTCCCATTACCGCCATCCAGCTCCACACCCGGACAGCGCTTCTAGTTGACTGCATTGGCATGGATGCCGCGGCGGCCGCAGTAGCGAACCAGCTTCTGGAGCGGTGCGGGCTGGGCTCCAGGATAAGGGTTGCCTCGTCGCAGTCCCCGCATCGTTTCTCCGATTACGACCTCATCCTGGTCGATGTTTTCGTGAAAGAAAAGAAAAAGGTGCTGAATGCCTTGCGCAAGCGCGGACGACCGGGCTGCCAGATTCTTTGCCGGACCACGTTCGGTCTGCGGCGGCTGTTGTATGAAGAAATGTCCGAGCGCGACCTGCGCGGCTTTTATCGCAAGGGATCGCAACTGGCGGAAGCCGGCCAAATGCTTTCCACGTGGCTGCTGGAGCCTGCTACCAGCGCTGCCGGAGACGTTCAACTGGAGTGGCTGCGCAGTGTTGATAAGAAAGTCGGCACCCAACTGCTCGCGCTGATGAACCGCACGCTGAAAGAAGAAACGACCATCGGGTATCCCGGTCCCATCGACGAAGTCACCGGAGAGGCGCTGATGCGGGAACTGAACAAGGACGTGCAGTCCGGCCATCGGCATGTCCTGGTCGCATTTAAAGGGGCCTTGGTCGTCGGCCAGTTGATTCTGACGCCAAACTCATCGCCCAACCACCGGCACATTGTGGAGCTTACCCGCGGAACCATCGATCATTCCTTCCGCGGAGGAGGGCTGGCCTTGCGCGCTTTCCAGGAAGTGAAAAAAAAATGCGAGGAACTGGAGCGAGAGGTGATCTGCCTGGACGTTCGGGCCGGCACTCATGCCGCGATCTGGTGGCAGCATTTCGGTTTCAGGCAGTATGGACTTCTGTCGGACTATTCCCGCGTGGGCGGAAAGAAGTATCAAGGACTCTACCTCACCCAAACCACCGCGGAACTGGGGCAGCGTCTGGCCGAGTTAAGTGACAGTGCGTCACGCGCCTCCGCGTGACGTGTACCGCCGGGCGCGCAGCGGCCCGGCAGGTAATTCCTGTTTGTAGATCGATGTCGCGGAAAGATCGCGCGGAAATTTCCAGCCAGCCTTCCAGTCGGAAATGAGGAGCACATGAATAACGTCATACATACAAGCGTTGCCGATTGCATAGGGAGCACTCCAGTTATCGAGCTTCATGACAGCCTGGTGCCCGAGGGAAAACGGCTGTTGCTGAAGCTCGAGTATTACAACCCGAGTTTCAGCATCAAAGACCGCACAGCGCTCGGTTTGATCAAGGCGGCCATGGCTGCGGGTAGGCTGGCCAGGGGCGGCACGTTGATTGAATCCACTTCCGGGAACCTGGGCAAGTCGCTGGCGATGCTGGGCGCTGTTTACGGATTCAATGTGATCGTGGTGATCGATGCCAAAACCAGCCCAACGGTCATCCGCTGGTGTGAAGCGTATGGCGCGAGAATGGAGATGGTCCGCGAAACCGATGAAAACGGCGGTTACCAGAAAACGCGCGTCGCCAGGGTGAAAAATCTTCTCCAGGAAATTCCAGGCTCCATCTGGCTGAACCAGTACGATAATCCCGACAACCCTGAGTTCCACTTTGCCACCACCGGCGAAGAAGTTGCCATGTTCTATACGGATGCGGTCGTCGGTAGCGTGAGCACCGGAGGCCATCTGTGCGGCATCAGCCGCAAGGTCAAGCAAAAGCGTCCCTCCACGGTCGTGATGGCTTGCGACGTGGAAGGTTCGGCTGTCTTCGGCGGCCCTTTCCATCCTTATCTGGTGAACGGATCGGGGCTGAGCTGGCGCAGCCAGAATACGGATTTGAATGTGTTGGACAAGGTCTGCATTCTCTCCGACCAGGAGGCAATTTCGGCGTGCCGCCTGCTGGCCCGGGAAAATGGACTCTTGTTCGGCGGTTCTTCCGGATTGGTTGTCTGCGGGGCGCTCGCTTGGCTGAGACAAACTTCTGTTTGCAGCGCTCTGGCGATCATTCCTGATACTGGGGCCAATTACCTGGATCAAATTTATAACGACGCCTGGCTCTCCGAGCGCGACATCAAGCCGCTCAGCCGGGCGGAGTTGAGCCAGCATCTTGACGCGCGGCCCCTGATGGACGTTCACGAGTTCTGTGGGACCGGGCAAATGTCTTCTCCTGCCCAGGTTTATGCCGCATCCGCCGATTGATGCGTCAGCCAGGGCGCGCAAGAAACAATTCCCGAGAGAAAATCCACCCGTTTCCGCTCTCAGAAACAGGCAGGTAACAATCGATGTCGCTTACCGCAAGCCCGCAGCCGCAGCTGCAACCGCAGCCTATATTGGTCGAAGTTCCGGAGGCCGCCGCTTACCGCTCTTATAGCGGCGTCATGGCTTTCCTTCTGTTTCTTGTGCTCGGCATGTTGCTTGTCCGCCTGGATAGCGCGCCGCGCCCTTTGGATGAGAACGCGCCTCCCACGGAGTTCTCCGCTGCCAGGGCGGTCAAACATCTTGCGGAAATCGCCCGCGCGCCCCATCCCATCAATTCCGCGGAGCATGACCGCGTCCGGGACTATCTTGTGCGCAGCCTCAATCAGCTCGGGCTGGCCGCGCAGGTGCAGAAGACCCATGACATCAATGACGCTTTCGATGTCGAAGGCTCTCTGGAGAATATTGTTGCGCGTTTAAAGGGAAGCAACAGCTCGGAAAAAGCTGTCTTGCTTGTCGCGCATTACGATTCAGTGCCCACCGGACCGGGAGCAAGCGACGATGGCGCCGCCGTCGCCGCACTCCTGGAGAGCGCCAGGGCCCTGAAGGCCCTCCCTAAGCTTCGCAAGGACGTCCTCTTCCTCTTCACCGATGGAGAAGAACGGCATTTGCTGGGCGCGCGCGCGTTTGCGTCCGAGCATCCCTGGATGCGCGATGTTGGCCTGGTGCTCAACTTTGAAGCCAGAGGCATTGGCGGCCCTTCGATCATGTTTGAAACCAGCAGTAGGAATGGGTGGCTCATCTCGAACTTTGCCCGGGCCGCATCGCATCCGGTAGCCAATTCGCTTTCCTATGAGATATACAAGCGGCTTCCCAATGACACGGACTTTACCGTCTTCAAGCACGAAGGCGTGTCAGGGCTGAACTTTGCCTATATCGATGGGCTGATGTACTACCATTCCGCGCAGGATACAGTGCAGAACATGGACCTGGGCAGCCTGCAGCAGCACGGCGATTATGTCCTTGAACTGGCGCAATGGTTCGGCAATATGCCGGCGGAGGATCCGAAGCTTGAAGATGCGATCTACTTCGATGTATCAGGCTGGTTTCTTGTTCACTACTCGCGCACGGCAGGAAATATTTTTCTGATTTTCAGCGCTCTCCTGCTGGCGGTTTTTCTTTATCGTGGACTGCGGAGCGGACTGCTCCGGATCGGCGGCGGCCTGATTGGAGTTGTCTCCATGGTAATTGCCGGCGCTGTTGGCGTGGTAGTTGCGGTCGTGGTCTCCAGGCTTCTTGCATCTGTGCATTCGGCGCGCATCGAAAACGGTCTGATGTATCACAGCGGCTGGTACATCGTCGCTTTTTGCGCAGCTGGACTGGCGTGCGCTGCGGCCTTGTCTACCCTGGCGGCAAAACGTATAGGATCCGCCAATCTGCTGGCGGGCACCTTTATTGTCTGGCTGGCGGCAACCATTGCCGTGGCTGTTTACCTTCCGGGAGGTTCGTATCTTCTCCTCTGGCCATTTTTGTTCAGCGTGCTAGGCGCGACCCTGGGGGTGAGCAAGCCCGGGGGCTTTTCGGCGGGTAGAAATGTTGTGGCCCTACTGAGCCTGGTGCCCGCGCTTGTGCTGATCGTGCCCATGGCCCACAAAATCTTTTTTGCCTTTGACGCCAACTCAACCGTGGTTGTCAGCTTGTTGAGCGTTCTCCTGCTATCGCTTTGCATGGGGCAGCTCGGACCGGAAAACATGCCCAAATCCTGGACTGCGCCAGGCTTGCTGGCGCTGATCGCCACGGGAGCGTTGATAACAGCCATCACTTTCTCTGCCTAGCTTCCGCGGTTTTGTCTTTTACTTCATTGCACGTTTCTGGAATGCGCTCCACAGGCGCACAGGAGGATACCAATATGGCGACTCATGTCGAGAATCCTGATATTGATGCCATGCCGTCATCTGTAGAGGCGTTGGAGCGCGTTGCTAGGTTGACGAGGGTATTTATCAGCATGCCGGCAGTGCGGGACATTACTCCCCGCTTCCTGCTGGAGCACGGAACGCGGGACCTCACGCACGAAGGCAACGAGCGGGAACGCTATAGCGGAACGTTCGCCGTGGATGAGATTGGCCTTCCGGCATTCGATCATGGCTTGCTCTACGGAGACGCTGTGTTCGAAGGCGTCCTGATTACCGATGGCCGGCTGTTCCAGTGGAGAGAGCACCTCAACCGGCTCTATGCCTCCGCGCAACTTTTAAAGATCCATATTCCCTATACTCCGGCGGAGTTGACCGCCCGAATTCTCGAGGCGATCAATACCGGCCGCACGGACGGCATTCACGCGCAGTATCTGCGGCTGGTGGTCACCAGAGGAGTAGGCGACCTGGGGATTAACCCGGCAAGATGCGCCGGCAGCACTGTCTATTGCGTGATCTCCACCATCCAGCTTTATCCGGAATCGACCTACCAGCAGGGCATCAGGCTGTCTCTGGCCAAACGCGTCCGGCGCACCGGAGCGGACGCACTCAACCCGCAGGTCAAGAGCTGCAATTACCTGAACAATGTCACCGCACTGATCGACACGGTGGATGAAGGAACGCAGGAAACGTTGATGTTGACCAGCGATGGATTTGTCGCCGAGGCCACTACGGACAACGTCTTCATCGTCGTCCGGCAGTCAGGGTGGGAGCAGGATCCCGGAAAAGTCGTTCTTCGAACACCTGCCGCAGCCTACTGCCTGAAGGGGATTACCCGCGAGCTTGTCTTGAAATATGGCCGCGGTGAAGGGTTCAGCATCGATGAATCGATGGCGATTGTGCCAGAAGAGTTCTTTGGCCAGGACTGCGAAGCTTTTCTCACCGGCACCGCGGCGGGGCTGGTTCCGGTGGTAGCCATCGATGGCCAGCCGGTCGGGGATGGAGTTCCGGGTCAGATCACGCAGAAGTTGCGCAGGAGTCTGTCTCAAGACTTTGCGGATGCGGCCAAAGGACTCTCCATTACCGCGTCCCGCCAGCAGGTCCTCGAATATCTGGATGAGCGGCAGGTCCGTACGCCGGAAAAGGCCATCGTAACTCCTGAATTTATCCCGCGCCTGTTCGAGGCGGTTGACTCCCGCCGTTGGGAAGACTTAAAGCAGTTCTTTTCGGACGAAATTGTTTATGAGCGTCCCGGATACCCGCCGCTGGTCGGGCGCGCCCGGCTGGAAAAGTTCTATATCGAAGAGCGCGTCATCGCTTCGGGAAAGCACCTGCTGGAAACGGTGGTTGTGAATGGAAACAACGGAGCATGCTGGGGCAGGTTCGTTGGCCAGCACAAGAATGGATCTCCGCTCGATGAGCGCTTCGCGGATTGCTACACGTTTCAGGATGGAAAGATAAGAACACGGAAGTCCTACTTTTTCAGGCCAGCAGTCTGAAACCGCAGCGCCAAGAGGATTGCAAGCCGGCGAACAAACTGGGCGGGAGCGGAATGGCCCATTTGCCCTGCCGGAAAATCAAGAGAGAAATTGGAGAAGCTGACCATGTCTGAAGCGGAACTAATTACGGCGGTAAAGTCGGGAAACACATCGCGCTCGAGGACGCTCCTCGACGCCGGAGCGGATGCAAACCGGCAGGATGAGCAGGGCTGGACTGCGCTGAGCTGGGCCGCGGGCAGGGGTGATTGTGAAACGATCAATCTTTTACTGGAGCGCGGCGCCGATGTGTTGCATGCCGGCCAGGACATGAGAACAGCCTCGATGATCGCCCTCGCGGCCGGGCACGCGGACGCCGCAGAACTTTTGTTGCACGCGGAAGCCCAGGCCGGCGGCCCCTCGCAACCTCCGCGAAAGTATTGCGCTGCGTTCATCATCCAGGACTTTCGCCGCTACTCCGGCTGGCATGAGCGCGAAATGGAAGAAGAGGCGGTGGCCTTTCTGCACCAGAATTACGTGGTCACGCGTTCGATCTGGGACAACGAAGACATCATCTTCAGCCAGGTCACAGAGGACTGGAAGCTCTTTTGTGATCGAGTGCTGCAATTCAGGGTCCCGGATGATCTCGACCTGATTACGGAGCGTCAGCCGGCCAGCGGCTCCTCCATGTCGGTCAAAGCCGGCATTTCATAGCTTTCTTCCGCTGATGAATCCTTCGCAACCCGGTTCTGGCATCCGCACCAGGGCGAACTGTGAAATTCATCCCGTTCACTGAAGCGTTCACGCCTCAACGAAGGGGGCTTGGCCTTCAGGGAAGTCTCATCGATTGCGATTCGGAGTGAACAACTGATGTCCATTCTTTATGACAGCCCGGTCCATAGCCGCGAAGCAGAGAGCCTGATTGCGATCCTCCGTTCGAGGGCCGTTTATCAGGCTAAGCAGACGGCTTACACATTCCTGCACGACGACAGGGCGCTCGGCGCGGACTCTCTCACGTACGGTGAACTGGATCTGCGGGCGCGCGCCATCGGAGCCTGGCTGCAGCATGCCGGCATGGCAGGCGAGCGGGTCCTCCTGCTTTTTCCGCCGGGACTGGATTACATCGCGGCATTCTTCGGTTGTCTCTACGCAAAAGCTGTCGCCGTTCCCGCCTATCCCCCACGGCCGAACCGCGGGCTTGACCGCGTCCACGGAATCCTGGCGGATGCGTTGCCTGCCGCTGCGCTCACGAGCGAAGCCATCCTGGCGCAGGTCAAAAGAGATCCAGCTTTCGCATCAGCCAGCATGCGCTGGGTGACACTCAGCGATATCGACAATCGCTGGGCCGCAGAGTGGCGGGACCCCGAAGCGGAGGGGCGGACGCTGGCTTTCCTGCAATACACCTCAGGATCAACTTCCTCGCCAAAAGGCGTAATGGTGAGTCACGACAATTTGCTGCACAACGAGCGAATGATGCAGCAGGCGTTTCAACAGGACGAACAATCCGTCATAGTGGGCTGGCTGCCTCTGTTCCACGACATGGGATTGATCGGCAACGTCATCCAGCCGCTCTACAGCGGCGCTGCGTGCATCCTGCTTTCGCCGCTCGCATTCCTGCAGGAGCCGGTACGCTGGCTGGAAACCATCTCCCAATACAAAGCCACCACCAGCGGCGGGCCGAACTTTGCTTATGACCAGTGCGTCCGCAAGATCACTGCGGAGCAAAAGCGGAAACTCGACCTGAGCAGTTGGACTGTGGCCTTCAACGGTTCAGAGCCCGTGCAAGAGGAAACGCTGAACCGCTTTGCCGGAGAATTTGCTACCTGTGGGTTCCGCCGCGAAGCGTTTTATCCGTGCTACGGATTGGCCGAGGCAACCTTGTTCGTCTCCGGCGGTGACAAGATGGCTGGCCACGTTGCCGGTTGTTTTCGGCGATCGGCCCTGGAGCAGGGCAGAGTGGTTCCATGCACGGCGCAGGACGACGACTCCCGCAGGCTGACAAGCTGCGGACGGCCATGGCCGGATCAGGACGTCAGGTTCGTCGATCCGTCTGACCTGACTCCATGTGCAGCGGGAAAGGTCGGCGAAATCTGGGTGGCCGGCAAGAGCGTTGCCCAAGGATATTGGAACCGGCGCGAGACAGAAGAGACTTTCAAAGCGCATCTGGCGGGATCGCAAGATACCACTTATCTTCGCACCGGAGACCTGGGGTTCATCGATGGCCAACAGCTTTACATCACCGGACGATTAAAAGACCTCATCATCGTCCGCGGCCGCAACCACTATCCCCAGGACATCGAGCGGACTGTAGGCGAGTGCCACCCCATGCTCCAGGCTGGCGAAGGCGCAGCTTTCTCCGTTGAGGCCGATGGTGAGGAACGGTTAGTCGTTGTTCAAGAACTGAAGAGGACACGCCGCAGGAAGGACCTGGCAGGGCTGGTGCACGCGATCCGACAGGCCGTGGCCGAAAATCATGAGCTCCAGGTACACGCTGTCGCTCTCATCCGGCCTGGGACAACTCTGAAAACCTCGAGCGGCAAAATTCGCCGTCAGGCGATGAAAGAGAGTTTCCTGCAGAAGACTCTCAGGAGCGTTCTCGATTGGCATGCTTCCGATTCCGCTGATACCGGGATTGTCGCCGGCTCTGAAGTTAAAGGGAGCATCGAAGAAATCCGAAAGTGGCTTGCCGACCAGGTGGCCGCGAAAAGCGGAGTCAACCGCGAGGAGATCGATCCTTATCTGCCGGTAAGCCGTTACGGGCTGGATTCGCTCGCGGCGGTCGAACTGGCCCACGCCATTGAGACGTCCTTTGGCATTTCGATTTCGTTGACGAGCTTTCTTGACGAAAGCAGCATCGCAGATATGGCAAAACAGTTGGCTGCGCACGCTGGGCCGGAGCCTGCAACGGAATTGGCGCCGGCGAAGCCGACAGGGCGGCGCGAATTTCCGTTATCGAACGGGCAAGCGTCCATCTGGTTCCTGCAACATTTTGCTCCGAATAGCTCCGCATACAACATCGCGGCGGGAGCGAAGATCCACGGCTTTCTGGATGCGGAACTCCTGAGAATGTCTTTTCAGTTGCTCATCGAAAGGCACCCCTCTCTGCGTGTGACGGTCCGTGTCTCCGGAGAAGGGCCACAACACGTGGTTGCTGAGGAATCCCTGGTTTCGTTCAGGGTGGAAGATGCTTATGCCTGGAGCGCGGAGCAGCTCAGTGAGACTTTGCACCAGGAGTCGCAGTTGCCGTTCGACCTTCATACTGGTCCACTCTTTCGTGTTGTTCTGTACAGGAAGTCGAGCCAGGAACATGTGCTTCTTCTGCTGGTCCACCACATAGTGATGGACCTGTGGTCTATGGCTGTCCTCTTCCGTGAACTCACGTTGATTTTCGAGGCGGAAATCTCCGGGCAGAAGGCGCCACTGGCCATATCTGAAGGTTCTTACGAAGATTTCGTCAAATGGCAGCAACGCATGCTGGCCGGCGCAGACGGACAACGGCTATGGGAATTTTGGCAAGAACAGCTCGAGGGAGAATTGCCTGTTCTGGATCTGCCTGCAGATTTTCCCAGACCGGCGGTTCAGAGTTTCAAAGGCTCTTCCGAGAGCATTCACCTTGGGAGAGACATTGCAGCAGGTGCCAGTGCTCTGGCGCAACGTGAAAATGTTACGTTGTTCACCTTGCTGCTCGCGCTGTATGAGACTCTCCTTCACCACTTGAGCGGACAGCACGATTTTGTGATCGGCACTCCCAGCGGCGGCCGGTACAGTGCGCGTTTTGATTCCGTGGTGGGCTATTTTGTCAATTCCATCCCGATCCGCACACAGATCTCGGGCGCGATTACGTTCCGTGAATTCCTCGCAAAGACACGTCGCGCGGTACTCGAGGCCTTTGAACATCAGCAATACCCATTCGGGCTGATGGTGGACCGTCTGCGCCTGGACCGCGACCTCGGCCACTCCCCCATATTCCAGACGATGTTCGTATTGCAGAAGGTACCGAGTCTGGGCAACCAGTCTCTGGCCTCGTTTGCATTGGGCCATGCAGGCGCCACAATCCGGCTTGGGCCGCTCGCCCTCGAATCAATAAAACTCGACCAGCAGACTTCCAAGTTTGACCTCACTTTGGCGGCCGCACCTCTGCAAGATGGATTGGCTCTGTCAATTCAGTACAGCACAGAACTGTTTTCCGCGACCACGATTAAGAAAATGCTCGCGCAGTTTTCGCGGCTGCTTGAGGCTGTGTGCGCAGATCCTGATTGCCTGATATCGGAACTGCCTTTGCTCACCAAGCCGGAGGCGCGGCAGCCGGATCAAAAGCCTCGTTTATCGGACGGTGAATTGTCAGTTGTGCAGCGATTTGAGCTTCAGGCGGAGAGGTCTCCTGAGGCCATAGCTGTCAGGTTCAGGCGCGCAAGCCTTACGTATGCGGAGGTGAACCGAAAGGCGAATCAGCTCTCGCATTACCTGCGCGAGCATGGCATCGGGCCGGAGAAGTTGGTGGGCATCTGCGCGGAGCGGTCACCGGACATGATCATCGCAGTGCTCGGAGTGCTGAAAGCCGGTGGCGCCTATGTGCCGCTGGATCCAGGATCGCCCGCAGACCGGCTTGGTTATATGGCTGAAGACGCTGGCATTTCCGTGCTGCTGTCGGATGTTCGGATGAAGCAGCATTTTCCGGCCTCGCTTCCGGTAATCTCGATCGGCGGAACATGGGCAGAAATCGCCACTTACCTGGACTCCAGGCCAGCCGCGACTGCGATCCCCACAGAAAGCCTCGCCTATGTGCTCTACACCTCGGGATCCACGGGCCGGCCCAAGGGCGTCGGAGTCGAACACCGTCAGCTCGCGCATTACGTGCAGGCAATAGTCGAGCGCATCGGGCATGAGCCGTGCAGCTTCGCCATGGTCCAGCCGCTCGCGGTTGATTCGAGTGTAACCGCCTTGTTCCTACCCCTGTGCACGGGTGGTGCAGTGCACATGGTCACATCCGATGAAGCGCTGGATGCCCAGGCGATGCATGAGATTTTTCAAGAAAATGACATTGCCGGCCTGAAGATAGCCCCGTCGCATTTGGCCGCATTGCACGCGAGCCTGGGCCCAAAGAGCAACGACGTAATGCCGAAATCAGTGCTTATAGTGGGCGGCGAAGCTTCCCGCTGGAGCTGGCTTTGCGAGTTGCAGAAGCGTGCTCCCGAGTGCAAGGTTTTCAACCACTACGGCCCAACAGAAACCACGGTTGGAGTGACTGCGTACAGATTTGGTGAAGAGGCAGAGGGTTGCACTTACCAGGGCAGTCCACTGGGAGCGCCGCTCGGAGACACACGCCTTTATCTACTCAACGATGCTTTTGCGCCGCTGCCGGACGGTGCCCGCGCGGAGCTTTTCATCGGCGGGCCAGGCGTATCGCGGGGCTATCTCAACCGGCCCGACCTCACCGCAGAGAAATTCGTACCCGATCCATTTTCCGGAGAGCCAGGAGCGCGAATGTATCGAACCGGAGATCGCGTGCGGCGTCTCATTGATGGCAACGTCGAATTTCTTGACCGTTTCGACGAACAAATGAAAATAAGAGGGTACCGAATCAAGCCAGGCGAGATTGAATCGGCAATTCTCAAAGACGATTCGATCAGGGAGGCAGCGGTCGCGCTCCGTTCAACACCGGCTGGTCTGCAGCGGCTGGTCGCATACGTGGTCTACAACTCCCACTGTGAGCCGGATTGTGAACAGTTAAGGAATCGCATTCAGAAGCTGCTTCCTGAGTACATGGTTCCCAATGTGTTCATGGTTTTGAAGCAGCTTCCTCGTTCTTCGCATGGCAAGCTGGATCGAAAGAACCTGCCTGATCCCGAGTGGACCTCCGAATCGCGCCGTCGTGACGCGCCCACATCAGCAGTCCAGGAAATCCTGTGCGCAATATGGAAACGGGTTTTGAAAACTAATGTTGTCGGTATTCACGACAACTTCTTCGAACTCGGAGGCCAATCTCTCCTGGCCATGCAGTTGGTCTCTCGCATCCGCGAGGAACTGCAGGTGACCCTCGAGGTACGGGCGTTGTTTGAAGCGCCGACTGTGGCTGAACTTGCGGCCAGGATTGAAAAGGAACAAAACGTGAAGGGCCAGGCTGCTGGCGCTCACCGACAGGATGTACCTGTTGAGTGGAACAGCAGGGAAAAGAAGTACGACTCTGCTTCCGTGGTGGAGCTGTTTGCTCGCCAGGCGGTGCAAACGCCAACTGCATTGGCCGTGGTCTGTGGTCACGAACACCTCACATACCAACAGCTTGATTCAACGGCGAACCAGCTTGCCAGTTATCTGCGGAAAAGAGGAGTTGGCCCCGAGAAGCTCGTATGCGTTTGCACTGAACGCTCGCTGGAGATGGTAATTGGCATTCTGGGCGTGCTCAAAGCCGGTGGCGCCTATGTTCCGATTGACCCGAATCTTCCATCAGAACGGATCGAATGGATACTCCAGGATTGTCGCCCACAGTTGATTGTGACGCAGGAACGTCTAAAGAAAAAATTTTCTAGTCGTACCGATGATGTCCTCTGCATCGACGCTCCCGAACAGGCGTGGTCCAGGGAGTCAGTTGAAAAGCCAGAGTTCTTGCCTGCGCAAGGGAGTGCGGCCTACGCAATCTACACATCCGGTTCAACCGGGCGTCCTAAAGCCGTAGTCATCGAACATCGCCAACTGGCGAACTACGTAGCAGCAATTGTTGATGAGCTACAACTAAAAACCGGATCCAACCTGGCGCTTGTCTCGACGTTTGCCGCCGATCTGGGCAACACAATGCTATATCCCAGCTTGTGTTTTGGCGGGACGCTTCATGTTGTCGCTGAAGAGCTGTGCCGAGAAGGACGCGAGTTAGCGCGGTACTTTGCGCAGCACAGAATTGATTATGTGAAGATTACGCCATCGCACATCAGTGCTCTGGCGAATGTGGCTGGAGCGGACGTCTTGCCCGCGAAAGCAGTTGTCCTTGGCGGGGAGTCGTGCACATGGTCACTGATAAGAAAGCTGGCCGGCCTGACTCCGCAATGTGAAATCTTCAATCATTATGGACCGACGGAAGCAACGGTGGGCTGCGTTGCGGGAAAAGTCGATGTTGAAACAAGGCATCTGGACCAGGGAAATATTCCGCTGGGACAGCCGCTCGGAAACATGCAGGTATACATCCTGGACGAGATGGGCGAGCCAGCGCCGCTCGCCATGCCAGGAGAACTATACATTGGGGGCGCTGGAGTCGGTCGTGGTTACCTGAATCAGCCTGAGCAGACAGCCGAGAAGTTTGTCCCCAATCCATTCACTGACGTCCAGGGGGCGCGCCTCTATCGAACCGGCGACTGTGGTCGCTGGCGGCGAGACGGAAAACTGGAATTTCTGGGCAGGTACGATCGCCAGGTCAAAATTCGTGGTTACCGCGTTGAACTTGAAGAAATCGAAAACGCGCTGCTTGAGAGCGGCAGCTTGCAGCATGCAATCGTCTCCGCCCATGAAGACATTGATGGCAACCGGCAACTTGTCGCTTATGTAGTGAGAAAGGCGGGCGTTCAGAGCCACCCTGCCAAAGAGCTCAGCGATTATCTCCTGCAGAACTTGCCCGAGTACATGGTTCCGAGCACCTACATTGAGCTTGAAAAGCTGCCGCTCACTTCCAACGGTAAAGTGGATCGAAACGCTCTCCCGGTCCCTCAGCCAAGCTGGATGGATCCCTCAAAGTTTGACCGGGCGAACACCCCTGAGTCGGAAGCGCTCTGCGAAATTTTTGCCGAGCTCCTGCGGCTGCCCTTTGTGGGCGAAGACGAAAACTTCTTCCAGTTAGGCGGCCATTCGCTGCTCGCCATGCAGGCGGTCACGCGCATCCACGAGAGACTGAACGTTGAAGTCCCTGTGCGGACCCTGTTCGAGGCGCCAACCGCCGCGGCCCTGGTCAGCAAGATCGCCCATGAAGTCCATACTGCCACGGCAACAGTCATTCGGCCGCTCGAACGAACTGGCGAGATGCCCCTCTCTTACGCCCAGCAGCGCATGTGGGTGCTGGAGCAGCTTACGCCTGGCAGCTCCGCGTACAACATGCCCGCGCGGCTCAGCCTCGGAGGGCGGCTAAACCCAGCAGCCCTGGAGCAGGTTTTCTCCGAGATCGCGCGCCGTCACGAGGTGTTGCGCGCCTGTTTCCCGCCAGCGCAGGATGGACAGCCGCGGCTGGAGATTCGTCAGCCAGAAGCGGGCAGACTGCCTGTCGTCGATCTTACCCGTATTGAAGAAGGCAAGCGACAGGAGGTGGCGCAACAGATTGCCACGGCGGAAGCGCACCGTCTTTTTAGTCTTGCGCGTGGTCCGCTCATGCGCACGACCCTGGTGAAATTGGGCAGCGAGACGCACCTGGTCCTGCATAACATGCACCACATCGTCAGCGACGGGTGGTCCAATGGCGTGCTGGTGCGCGAAGTTTCGAGCTTGTATGAGTCCTTCCGGAACGGGCGGCCCTCGGCATTGCCGGAGTTGCCGGTGCAATACGTCGATTATGCGGGCTGGCAGCGGCAACGATTGCAGGGCGAAACGCTGGAAGCAGAGTTGAGCTACTGGCGGGAGCAGTTGGCGGAAGCACCGCCGGTGCTGGAGTTGCCGACCGACCGTTCGCGACCGGCGGTGCAGACGTTCAGCGGAGCGCGGGCCGAGCTGTCGTTGCCGCAGGAGCTGACAGGCAAGCTGGAGAAGCTTTCCCGGCGTGAAGGGAGCACGCTGTTCATGACGCTGCTGGCGGCATTCAACACGCTGCTGTACCGCTACACGGGGCAGGATGATGTTGTGGTGGGAACGAACGTGGCGGGGCGGAACGTGGCGGAGATCGAGAACCTGATCGGG
>JBAVUZ010000913.1:0-1509 GCA_049697035.1 Candidatus Angelobacter sp.
TAGAAGGCAAAGTGCCAAAGCGGCCCACATGTTAAGTACTCACCAAGCAGTTCAGCCATCACCAGCAGCGCTAGAAACTAGCCACTGCCCGCTCAGCTTGGCGCATCTAGCAACTTAAAACCACTAAGAACTCGTTGAAAAACCCTGAAAACGATCTGTTTTTTCCTTCTGCAGGATCTGCGGTTCAAAAGCGAGGGGCAAGAGAGATGGCTGCCGATTTTCTGCAATCCAGCACGGTGGAAACAAAACCCATGGCCCCCGTTCCCTTATACAGGCTGCTCTCGCAGCTTCGGGATTCTCAGTAGGTTGTAGGCCGCACAGGAGAAGACGAACAGCCATTGCACTTTCTCCAAACCTCGTAGCTTCACCTGCCGCATCCCCGCCGTTTGTTTCAACCATCCGAAGACTTTCTCCACCAGCCAGCGCCGGCTCAAACTGATTTCATATCCAGCATGCCGGGTCGTGCGTCCGTCAATAGCGCTGGCTCGGTTGGTATCGTTCTGCGCCACATGCGGCGTGGCCCCCAACTCTCGCACCAGCGCTACATGCTCCACCGTGTCGTAGGCTTTGTCTCCGCCCCAGGTGATCCGTCCGCCGCTGTCGGAAAACTCGCTCAGCATCAAAACCGACGCCTCTCGTTCCGCCGTTCCGTCCGCTTGGGTGGCCATCGCTGCGGCCACCAACCCGTGCCGGTTCTCCACCACCGCGTGTCCCAGATAACTCATCTTGGCTTCCTGGCCTTTGCTCTTGCGATAGGAGCGTGCCTCCGGGTCGGTCTTCGACTCGTGCGTATCGTTCTTGCGCTCCTGCCCGCGAAAATCTTCGCTCCCGCCAGGTCCCTCTGGACCATCCCCTTGCTTGCGCTGGAAACTCTTTTGGCTGGCCCAGGCTTGCAGCAACGTTCCGTCCACCGTGAAATGCTCGTCCGACATGAGCCCCGACCCTTGTTCCTTCACCCGGCTAAAAAACAACTGCGCCATCTCCTGATTCAGCAACCGCTCCCGATTCTTGCTGAACACCGCGTGATTCCATACCCCATCATCGATCTCCAGACCCACGAACCAGCGGAACAGCAGGTTGTATTCCAACTGCTCCATCAGCAGCCGCTCGCTGCGGATGGAATAGAACGCCTGCAACAGTAACGCCCGCAGCAACCGCTCCGGCGGAATCGACGGTCGCCCCACCTTCGCATACAGCCGATCGAACTCCCGAGACAGGCCCTTCAAGACCTCATCCACTAACTGCCGAATCCCACGCAAGGGATGATTCTTCGGTATCCGCTCTTCCAGGGCTATGTAACTGAACATTCCCGCTTGCAACTGCTCATCGTCTCCGCGCATAGTCTTCTACTTACCTTATGCCGAAGAGTTTTTCAACAAGTTCTTAGAGGAGTCTGTCCAGAAGCAGGGTCTCAAAATCTTTCACCCGCTCAAATACCGGGTCATTGGTGATAAGCCCTGTAGCTCCGGCATGGACGGCGGTGGCGGCATGCAAAGCATCCGGAGTCCG
>JBAVUZ010000914.1:0-3651 GCA_049697035.1 Candidatus Angelobacter sp.
GCATGCGCTGTTTTCAGCTGTTCAGGGGTCGCATTTGGGAAACGCTCCAAAAGTAGCGGACGGATTTTGATATCCCAAGCGGCATCGATGATCGCTTCGTGCATCAAGATTGAGTAGCCCCGTGCCATGTCCGGACAGATTGCGGAAAGAAAACAAACGAACGACACTGCGAGGGCGGTCACGCGCGACGGTTTCCTGATAGAACTCGGCATTCCGTAGGCTCCGATTGTTTCCTGTTCTAGATTCGAGTTAACTTGGCACTTTAACAGGCCAGACCCGACGACGAGAAGCGCGAATCAGGAGCTCTGGTGAGACCTTCGACGGGCGGCACGAGGTCGTGGCTTTGAGCTTGGATGATCTTCAGCAACGCGAGGAGCAACAGTTTAAGCACGCAAGTGAGCCGTAATTTCTGTCAACAAAGAGGAAAAACAATGTTTCAAGAACTGATGCCATTAATCGAACACCGACCCTTGTCAATCTCAGGAGCAGCCCTGAGTGCAGGTCGAATCAGGGCAATGTTATTCCCGCCTGCGGGTGTGGCCTTATTTCCTTTCGTACAAAAAACTTAGGGGTGCGTTGCGCGTCGCTTATCAGCTGCCGTTCTTCATGATGGTCGCTGTCATTCCGTAGATAAAACAGCCGCGCGTCTATCGCTGCCTTGGCCACCCCGATGCGCTCGGTCAGCCTCGTTGGATCCAGCTCCATGAAAGCGCCTTCAACGCAGGATAGCCGCGGAAGACTTTGCATTCTCGCGTTACCTCATACGGACGAGACTCGGCGGGGCTGGTGCTGGATGTCCTCCAAGCGTTGCAGTATCACGTTCAGATCGGGAGGCCTTACTTCTGTAGTGGGCGAAGGCACCTGTGGAGATGAGGTGAGCGCCGCCAAGAAGACCAAAACTGGTAACCAGAGTCTTGGTGCAGCTTTTTTAGTGATGTCTGCCTGGTGAGTCACAGTCGGGGTCTCGCGTCTCCATCTTTGCGTAGATGCTCTAAAACATAGCGGCATCTCAGAGTACGCCGCTCCGGCAAGCTACTGCGGATGTCTCATCGCGAAAACCGGTTGTGTTGGTTCCAGTTCGGATTCCGGGGAAGCAATCGAACGAGAAAAATCGATGATATATCTGACCGTATTAGGGCAGAACAGGCAAGGTGTCTCCTGGACTTTCTGCAGGTCTTCGGTCGGCACGCTCAA
The DNA here is from genome assembly GCA_049697035.1 of Candidatus Angelobacter sp. Taxonomy (GTDB): domain Bacteria; phylum Acidobacteriota; class Terriglobia; order Terriglobales; family Acidobacteriaceae; genus Angelobacter. The sequence continues at coordinate 1,195 of JBAVUZ010000914.1, forward strand.
TGGAAATGATCGCAAACACTCCGTGCAGGTCAATACCACGTAGGGAATTCCGTGTGAGTCTTTACCATTTCGTGGAATCCAGACCGGAGCCGATTGGCGCTGATGGTCCACGGCGTGCGCCGCAGAAGTACGGATCAGGTCGGCCACGATTTGCAAGAGCGCCTTTGGATTACTCTGGCCCTTGCTGTAAAAAGCGTCAGCAATGACGCCGCCGGGTACGGCGTCTCCCGAGTGGTATGCGCCACTCATGGCAATCACGGATATTTGGGGAAAGCGTCGGCGAAGCACTGAAAGAAACTCGAAGCCTGACATTTGCGGCATATTGAGATCGGAAATCACGATGTCAGGGATCTTCCGCTTCAACTGCAAAAGAGCGTCAAAGCCGTGCTTCGCCGTGGCGACGGCATAGCCCGACGATTGCAGCAACATGCCAAGATAGTCACGAATCATGCGATCATCGTCCACGACTAAAATCTCGTCTTTGGAGAGATTCGACATTCTAAACCTCCCGAATCCTTCTCTCATTGATGCAAAAGGGTCTCGTCGAACAATTCTCACATTCAGCAGCCTGGCTTGTCTGTTCAACACTGAACATGTTGTTCAACTCGCCCGCCCACCGTTGATGAAGTGACTTCTCCGCCAATCCCCAACAGCACGGTTCCGGGAGTTAGCGCTTCCGTGATCGAGACTTTTTTGTTGTTCGAACCCATGGCAAGACTCTTCCGATTCAGCCGCGATGGGAGATCGCGCGTTGGCTTATCCAATCACGTCCATTTCGCCCAAATTGCAAACAATGAAAATTTCCAGGAGTGATGATGTTTACGGAACTCAAAAAACTGCTTACGAAGCGCTCACTGACGATCACCGTCGCGGTGCTCGATGACGAGCAAATCAGAGTCAATGTTGTGCCTCATGCCCGCGCTGCGGACAGTAAGGTCAACGAACAGATCAAGTATTCAAACAAAAGCGAAGTCCCGTCAGTTCCAGAAGAGGCTATTAAAGCCTTAACCACGCCGATCTCGATTACGGGATCTGCCGAAGAGATTGACGCGAAGTTTCCGGCCATTCTCTGTGAGTATGTGGAATCCCACGTCCAGCTTCGGGAAACGCTTGATCGCGCCAGCAGCGAGATCGCCGAGGCGGTGAAAGCAATCGACGAGCGGAACAAGTCCAAGGCCAATGCCAAGACGGTCAAGAAAGAAGAAAAGAGCAAAAGTGAAGAACCCAAGCCAAAGGCAGACGAAACCCTGCCTCTATGGTGGACGGACAAGACGGCAGCGGCCCCGGGTACGCAACCGCAACTGGCGCCAACGGCCGTAGTGGATGCCGCGACTTCTGCGCCACAGACGCTTCTAACCCAAAATTCCGAGGTGACCCAACAATGACCATCAAGGTGGAAAAACTCGAGCGTGAATTCGTCTTTGACGGAAAGACACTGCCCGATCCAAATCCTGACATGGCGGTTGAGCAAGTGCGCGAGATGTATATCCCCGCTCATCCGGAGATCACGACCGCAACCGTATCTGGACCGGAGCCGGTCGATGGCAAGATGCGATACACCTTCAGCCGCGCGATCGGCGCAAAGGGGTAACATGCGCCGGCCAAGGCACGGTCCCAAAGAGGATGCGCTGCAAATGCTCCGTACCGTTGCGAAAGCGGGGCAGGCTTGCGACCTCAAGATGCTAAGAGAGATACAAAAATGCCCCGATTCATCAAAGGCCACGAGCATATTGGCCGACGCGCTTGCCCATTCCGCTCACATGGCCGGGCGCGACAATTGCATATGCGCCGATGCAAGCTGGGTTCATCCGCTCGTTTGATTGCCCCGCCGCACTGGCTTCGATTGCCCACTCTGGAAGGCGTCCGCACTCGGGTCCAGTTCTCCACCGGAACGGAGGCCGTACTGCCGCTGGCGCGCTTACTCATCGACGAAGGCTTGCTCGTGGAGAAACACTTCGAGAAAGCCACCTCGCCGGCCCCATCGTGGCCTGGTTTGATGAGTTCTGCCGCGATCAATTCGAGTCCGGTACGAGTGCCCCAGCGCCGATCATCCTGTGCTTCCGACCAAGTGACACGGATTTCTTTATGAAGATTATCAGGGCCCTTCCGCGGATGGCCCGCACAGTCGCCGCTCTCAGTGAATGGGTACGTTTGGCCGAGGAGTTGGAAAATGCAAGTCGTTACACAGATCGGGACGAGCCGGGATTTTCAACTGAAGCAGGCAATACTGATTTATGAGGACCAGGTTTCGCAGCGCGAGAAGTTCGCAACTGTTCACCAGGTGACCTCGCAAGGACCAGACCAGCAAGCATCGCTGGGACCCGGAACTCTGCTCACAACCAGCTTTCTCGATCGGCTCAACCACGGCCTGCAACGGGCGCCACGTGCGGCGCTATTGCCGGAAAATGTGCTCGCCTATACTTCGGACCTTCTGGTCTGGTGGACGCCGCCTCGCCA
>JBAVUZ010000915.1:0-5110 GCA_049697035.1 Candidatus Angelobacter sp.
TGCGAATGCCATAGTCCAGGCCGTGCGCTCTTCCAATCGTCACATGCGCGCCCGGATACGCCACCAGCGCCTTGGGCGCGCCCGCCTTGCCGGAGTTGCTGCCGCCATCGCGGTCCATGCTCAGGTATGCGGTAAAGTGCTCTTCAGAAATTTGCGCCACGCCGTCTTTTATATAGGTCACGTCGCCCGCTGACATGCGGTTCTTGGCATGGACAATCGTCGTCCACGGCGATTGAAAGCTGCCATTGTGCCCATCACTGCCATTGGCCGCAACAAAATAAATCTTTCCCGGACGGACAGTGAAGGGCAAACCGTTGCTCGCGCCGCTACCACTGTGTGGGGCGGGCTCGCTTCGCGTTCTCTCCCCTGCAGCACGAACACGTACCACAATGTCGCCCGTCTTCGCCGCCGGACCAAGCTGGAACGTAATCTTGGTATCAGTCCATATTGGATACTCAGCCGCTACGCCGCCTCCGACCGTTACAGTTGAAGCGCCGCGCTCCGCGCCAAAGCCTTTGCCCCAGATCGTCACCCAGACGCCGAGATTTTTCTGCCCGCCAACGTTCGGGCCGCTATCGAGATCGGAGAAGAAGATGCGCGGTGGGATTGTGACCGCGAGGTTGGGAGGCGAGGATTGGGCTCGGAGTCCCAATGAGACGGCAAGGATTATCCCAATAACAAATAAAGACGGAAATTTCATTGAAGATCTATTTAAACACGCATAGGCCAAACCTGCTCCCGCCTGCGTTCATCTTTTCAAATCTGCGGCAAAAGCGTCTCCCACGCCAATTTCCGATCACATTAGGTGTGATGCTCATCACCGACATCCGTGGGCACCGGCTGCACAATGGCCATAAGGGAACGTGCTCCTCAGGAGCAGAAAAGCCGTGGCCAAGGACCTGGCTCTTCTTGCTCTACTCGTAAACTCTGCGCATTGATTCCTTCATCACAGGAAGTTGCCTTGTGCAGATTGGGAACCCTTGAAAGGGGGCCAATCATGACACCCGTTGCTGCCACAGCGCAGAAGCTCAAACAATTCGATCCCAAGACATTCCTTTCGGTCATCAATGGCGGCAGAAAGCTCGTGGATTTTGGCAAGAAGCAAACGATCTTTCGTCAGGGGGAGGCGTCGGACGCTGTTTTCTATTTACAGAAAGGCAACGTACAACTCACGGTTGTGTCGAAATTCGGTAAGGAAGGCGTCATTGGCATCCTGAAGGAAGGTGATTTTTTTGGCGAGAGTTGCCTTACAGGGGAACCTCTTCGCCTGTGCTCGGCCACCGCGTTGACCGATTGCTCCGTGATGCGAATCGACAAGAAGATCATGATGCAGGTACTGCATGAGGAAAACGCGTTGTCCGATGTCTTTGTGGCGTATCTGCTGGGACGAAATATACGATACCAGGCCGATCTGGTGGACCATCTTTTCAATTCCAGCGAAAAAAGACTGGCCCGGATTTTGCTGATGCTGGCCCACTTCGGAAAGGAAGGCGCGCCTGACACCGTGGTCCCCAAAATCAGCCAGGAAACGCTCGCTGAGATGGTAGGCACTACCCGGTCGCGAGTGAATTTTTTCATGAACAAATTCAGAAAGCTCGGCTTTATCAACTATGACAGCGGTAGCAAGTTGCAAGTTCATAGCTCACTTCTAAATGTAGTTCTCCACGAATAAGGACCCGAAACTGCCTGGTTTACGGGGGTGGGGTAGAGCATCATGCACACTTCTCGCGTGCCGGAGAAATACGTCCTTTGATCCAAAATGGAACGGGGCTGACGGATTCTTTTCGCCTGTAAAATTTTTCTTATGTCTAGTATCGAACATAAGTGTGATATGTATCACCGAAATCATTGTGCTCAGGCCGCACAATGATTCACGAGGACAGGTCAACGCTCCACCAGCGGCAGGACAAAGCCGCGGCGAAGCGCGGGGCAGGCTTTTCCTGCCATGGTCGGCGAACGTTGCGCATGGTTCCATGCTTTACCACATGAATTGCTTTGCGCAAATTGGGGAACCGCTCAAAGGGGGTGCACTATGACGCCCAGTGTGGCAAGAGCGCAGAAGCGCAAACAATTCGATCACAAAACTTTCTTTTCGGTCATCGATGGCGGCAGGGCGTTAGTAACTTTTGCCAAAAAGAAAACGATCTTTCTTCAGGGTGAGCCGTCGAATTCCGTTCTCTATATACAAAGAGGAAAGGTGCAACTCACGGTCACCTCGAAAACCGGGAAGGAAGCGGTGATTGGCCTGTTAAAAGAAGGCGACTTCCTGGGCGAGAATTGCCTTACCGGAGAACCTCTGCGGCTCTGTTCCGCAACCGCACTGACGGATTGTTCCTTGATGCGAATCGAGAAGGACGTCATGATACAGGCGCTGCATGAGGAGCCCGCGTTGTCTGAGATTTTTGTGGCCTATCTGCTGGCACGAAACACTCAATATGAGGCCGACCTGGTGAACCAGCTTTTCAATTCCAGCGAGAAACGGCTGGCCAGGATATTGCTGATGCTGGCCCACTTTGGCAAAGAAGGCACGCCCGAAACCGTGGTCCCCAAGATCAGCCAGGAAACGCTCGCGGAGATGGTTGGCACGACGCGGTCACGCGTGAATTTTTTCATGAACAAGTTCAGGAAGATGGGCTTCATCGACTATGCCAGCGGCAGCAAGCTGCGAGTCCATAGCTCACTTTTAAATGTCGTTCTCCACGACTAGGCCCAGACCACGTTGCGCGAACTGGAACGAGAACTCAGGCGGCGTGGCTCCGGGATTGCTCAGCGGCAGCAATCCCGCGGGAGGCCAAAGACATCCCGATCGAAGAACCATCCATGACGAATCGAACCACGTTAAGACAGAACACGCACTGCGTCTCCTGGACTTTCTGGTTGCATTCAATCCCCATGGTTAAGGGAAATGAACGCAAACACTCTCGACAGGTCACCATCGCGAAAGGCATTCCATTTGCATCTTTTCCGCTGCAAGGTACCCAGACCGGGGCCGACGCTGTCTGGTGCGCAAGACCGCATACCTTCGAAGTCCGGACTAAGCCAGCCACCATGGATAGAAGCGCGCCTGGATGACTCCGGCCCTTGGGATAAAACGCGTCCGCAGCCACACCAAATGGCAGGTCGTCTGCCGATTCATAAGCACCGCTCATGGCGATGACCGAAATTTGTGGAAACCGCCGCCGCACCACCGAAAGCAGCTCGAATCCAGACATTTGCGGCATGTTGAGATCAGAAATAATAATGGCGGCCTGCTTCTGCCGAAGTTGAAACAGGGCGTCAAGTCCGTGCTCGGCGGTCCTGACAGAATAGCTTGAGGCTGTGAGCAGCATTTCCAGGCTCGTGCGAACTGCATGGTCATCATCTACGACTAATATGTCGTGCGCGGAAGAAATCGGCATGGCACCCTCTTTCCTCCCCTATTGAATTGCGGGGAACAGTCTACAAATGGAAGTTCTGAATATCAGGCATGGAGGGAAGAGGCGATGTGGGACAACATTTTCTCTTTCGACCGTGTGTGATGGCTCATGTCTAGTATCAGACGCTAGCAATTTTGGATCAGGAAGGGCTGAGTGTATGTGACGGCAGTCACATACTCGGAGAGCGAACATCTATCTCCACAAAGAAGCGAACACGACAGTAATTTCCTCACCAGTATGGCACCCACCACGGGGACCGGTCTGTACCAATCTGAACAGGACCAGATCTTTTTTTTATTTTTTATTTGATGTTTACGTGATGGATGTCACTGACCACAACGGAGCGCTCACTCAATGATGGTGCTGGGTAGAAAGCTGCTTCCAAAGTTGCGCAAGGCGCGAAAAAAATAAAACGCACAGAACCACTGAAACAAATTTTCTTGCTGGGCGCGGTCCTGGCGCCGGAAAACAACGGCTCCGCCACGCCTGCAGCGGTAGCAGGAGGCGGAGGATGAATATAACGGAGGGCGACATGAACATTCTCTTTCGGCGGGTTTGCGAGCGAGGAGATTTTGCAATGCAGAAGGCAAGAAGGCAAAGCACTCCGCGAGTGTGGTTGATCTGGATAGCTCTCTGGTCGCTTCTCTTAAGCGCGCTGGTGGCGCAGCCGGCTTCCGTGCAAACTCCGATCCCGGCCCTGCATGTGCCGGAACTCGAAGCCGGATTCCATCTTTTGTATGAACTAAAAACTGTAGAGGCCCGCGCCAAGTTTGCGTCCTGGCAAAAGGCCCACCCGGAAGACCCTCTGGGGAGCGCTTCAGAGGCAGCGAGCTATCTTTTTGAGATGTGCTACCAGCAGGGCGTACTAACCTCTGAGTTTTTCCTGGACAACAAGCTTTTTCTGGGGAAGGTGGCCCTGCACCCGGACCCGCAACTACGCGCGGCATTCTTTGCCGCCGACAAACATGCGCAGGAACTGGCGCAACAGCAATTGAAGAAAGATCCGGACGATACGAACGCACTTTTCGCCCTCACGCTGAGCCTGGGCATGCAGGCCGACTATGCCGCCCTGATCGATAAGCAACAGATGGACAGCCTGAAAATGATCCGGGACGCCGATGAGTACGGGAAGAGACTGCTGGCGATTTCGCCGGAAGGCACCGATGCCTACCTGACTTTAGGCACGGCAAATTACATCATTGGAAGCCTGTCAGGAATCAAGAAGTTTTTTCTTGGCTTCTCCGGAATCTATGGCGACAAGCATGAAGGCATCAAGCAGCTTGGGCTTGCTGCCGCCAGCGGTCATTATCTCCGGCCATTCGCAAAGATCATGCTGGCGCTTGCCGCCCTGCGCGAGAAGAGGCCACGAATGGCGCGTGAACAGTTTCAAGAACTCGCCGACGAGTTTCCGGAAAACCCGCTCTTTGCCAGTGAACTGGCCAAACTCAAGCAGCCGCCTGTCGCGCAACCATCGAGCGACACTCATGATATGGGCAGGTGATACATAGAGGTTGCTAAGCGGTCAGAAATGGGGATTACCGGCGTTTTGTCTTATGAAATTTTTCGCGCAAGCTTAACAAAATAAATCCGCTGCTTAACTTTGTGCGTTTCTTCAAAACGCTTCGCTATTTTGTTGCGTCCGCTTTCGCCGCGCGATTATAAAGCTAGAGACGGGCCACGCCAGTGCTATGAAC
>JBAVUZ010000916.1:0-1860 GCA_049697035.1 Candidatus Angelobacter sp.
ACTTGGGCGGAGTTGGCTCCCGCAGTGCCAGGGGTGGGGGTTGGGCTGGGGTTAGATGCGACCGATGATCCACCACCGCCGCAGCCTGATGCCAGAGCGATCAGCATTGCCAGCATGAAGATGGATGTTAACTTGGCCACCGGGCTGAGTAAGTTCTTGTAATTCTGCGTTTTCATTTTGTATCTCTCCTGGAGGGGACCAAGCAGCTAGATTCGGGATTTCTCAGTCCGCCGTCGAATGTTTTTGAGTTTTTCGGCTCTGGTGATAGGACAGATGTCACAACTGCTCTGGAACAAGATTTTTCAGATTTGCGCGGTTCAAGTCGCGATCCGGAAGCGGCAAAATCATTAGAAAATCTAATCTTGGCGGGTGCTATTACCGTGATGAGAACGGTCAGCGCCGTGGGGAATCAGCGCCAATTGTTCACAGAAGATAACTGATGCCGCTTACCCAATAAGTGGCGTTGAAAGGGCCGGAAAATATAGGGCAGACGCGTCTCATAGCTCCGTTCTACACAGTCTCTAATCGAATCCCTGTTCTTTCAGGGCTGCTGTCAGTGAGGCTTCAGTCTTGTCTGAGAAACCAGTGTCCTGAAACACGATTTTCCCATCCTTAGAGATCAAGATCAGCGTTGGCAGAGTTTGCACGCCCCATGAGTCGGCAAGCACCTTACTTTCGTCGGAGCAATACAGTGCCTGCTGCGTGGTTTTTGGCAAGATATCCGGTCACCACCTTTTTCTCTTCACCGCAATTCACGGCCAGCACAACCAGCCCTTTTTCCTTGAACTGGGAGTCAACCTTCTTCACAATTGCCGAAGTATCCCGGCAGGGTACACACAACGTGGCCCAAACGTACAAGAGCAAAGTTTTTCCGCGCAGGTCCTTGATGTCCGTCTTTGTTCCGTCGACGATTGCCAAAGCAAGGCCTGGGGCGTCCTTACCAAGGGTTTTCGTCCGACTGCCACCGGGCGGGATCACTTCCTCTACTTCCAGGGCGTTTTTGGGCGGAACAAAGCTGAAGACCGAGTCCGGGACCGGTTCGTTGATGCGGATGGTCTTGAAAATTATCCTTCTGCTGGATTTCATTTCGATGCCCATGAAGTCCATAGGAGGCTCTGACCAGGATTCTTGCAGGACCAGGAATCGCGACTTATCGATCCATAACTTGTGCCATTGCGGCGGCGCTTTCGTGTCTGTAGCTTTTGGTCCCGATGCCTTGACGATATACTCCACCACGGCACACTCGACCGCCTTGCCTTCAAAAGAGATAGTGTCATTGCCGGCCAGGCGGGCGACATCGACTTCTCCAGCGAGTTTCGCGTATTGCTCTACGTAATTCTGAGGAAGAAATGGGTTTTGTTCTTTACTGTCCTCGCTCGCCGGCCCTTTGCTGTATTGATGGCCTTGCGCCATGTAGTGCCAGGTAATCCTGCCGTCGCTGACCACAGACGCCCCCATAAAAGGACTCTTCAACTCCAGGCGACGCTTTCCCGGCTGGGCCTGGGCCAGGACCACTGGATTCTCCGTCAGCTCACGGGATTCGTCCTGCTGCTCATCATTGATCGAAATAGCCTCGATGTAGTAACTCGAAAGTGAGCTATAAGTCCGAGATATTTTATTTATCCAGTCCAAGCCCTCTTGCTTCTGCGCTAAAGACGACGACTGCAGTATGAAACTAGCGGCGGCCAGGGCACCAATCAATCCTATCTTCTTCATGTCTTCCTCTTGCATGAACTAAGGAGCCTCTGAACAAGCACTGATTTTAGGGCAGAACCGCGCAACCGAAGAAACGGTTTCTCCGTGGGTTCGCGATGCTCATGGGGAAAGGATTGGTTGGGTTGGTGTCAAGTTCTTAGTTTG
>JBAVUZ010000917.1:0-3058 GCA_049697035.1 Candidatus Angelobacter sp.
CGCCATTGCCGCCGGTAAGAAACGGCGAGCCGGGAATCAGCGCCAGCGATCCATTGCTGGGGCTTACCTTGAACACAGAAACGGTGTTGGGAGAAAAATTATCGTTGGTATAAACAAAGTTGTTTTGCGCAAATGCCGTGATGGCGCACAAAAGAAGAGCACAAACGAAGTAGGCTTTCTTCATAAGCACACATACCCTTAGGTTTTGGATTCCAGGGGAGAGTCACTGGAATAAGAGCATGCCAAGTGCCAAAACCAGCAGAGACACTCCTTGCGCAGCGCTGGTCTGAGCATGGAAATCCTGAGTAGCTCAATGCCACAAGTGGGAATAGTGGGTCGAGTGGTTGCTAACGGTGGGTTAAGGTGCGAGTCCAAAGAGGTGAGCTTTACGTTTCCAGCGTTCAGCACCACACGGTCTATCGAGTGTAGCTGCCCAAGGCCGGCGCTGCTCAGGGTTCGCGAGTATCCTCTCTGGCATTCGAAACTGCCAGACAGGTGAATCCCCCAGCTAGTTTTTCTTAGCGGAAACGTTTAAATCCTCATAGCGCTTGGCGTCATTCTTGAGCGATTCCGCGTCAGGCGCGTTCGGCACAAGGGTAAGGTACTCACGAATTTCGCGGGCCGCGTCGGCATAATCCTGCCGGGCGGAAAAAAGATAGCTCAACAACAGGCAGACGTCAGGATGGCTATGTTGTGTGTCCATGCTCTTGAATCTTTTTGCGCTCTCTTCCGCCGGCGCCAATTTCTGGAGATTGTAATTAGCTGCGGCATTGAGAAAATACGCCACGGGAAAAGCGACGGGGTTGAGCTTGATGACCTGGTCGGTGAAGCGGACGGCATCATCCCATTTCTTTTTCTGCGCGGCGATCATGGCCAAGCCATAGTTCGGATTCACAAACTGGGGATCAGCCGCAATGGCTTGCGCGTATTCTTCCTGTGCCGCGTCAAACTGGTTGTGTTCGCGATGGATATCGCCCAGCAGAGTCCACGCGGCGGCGAACCGAGGATAAATTTTTATGGCTTTGTCCAGCTCTTTTTCCGCATCGGCCGGCTTTTCCGCCCTGATTTTCTGCGCCTTCTCATAGGCATGCATGGCGCCCTTGGGAGCGGCCATGCTGGTTAGGCTGATGGTGGTCCCAGGAGCATTTCCCATCCGCTTGAGCAAGATCGTTCCCACTTCATATTGCCAGCTTTCGCCGCCCAACGTTTGCAGGTTTATCACGGTGGATTGATAGCCTGCCAGCACGGCGCGCAGCTCACAGCCATTCAGATCATTCGATCTCAGGCCGTTGTTTACGTTGCGCGACTGCGAAGCGGCGCCTGTGCGGTTGTCATTTTCACTGGCATCCTGGAAGGTAAAATTCGCGCCCAGCTGAAATCCAAACTGCCCTTTTGTATCGGCATAGGCCTCGCGCCGCACCGTTCCGTTGCAGACACGCTCAATGGGAACCGGTTCGGACAGGGTCCCTCCACCCTCCAACATAACCTTGCCGGAGATGAAAAGCGGGCTGGCGGTCCTATCCGTGGTATTAGGATTGAGGGTGGAGTTGGAGTTGGTGGACGGACTGCTGTGGGATGGCGTTCCCGGTGTACCTTTTGATCCGCTTGATCCGCCACGTTGCGCTGCGGCCGCGGCCACAAGCAAAGCCATAACAACTACTAACCGAGTACTGAACCGACCTGAGCCAAGCACCATTGCAGCCTCCATACAAAGCCAGAAAGACTTTCACGTTGGAGACCCAGAAAGGAAAAACCTGGGAGACAAGTTAAATAGTACGCCTTTAGGTTCAGCAAAGGTGAAAATTTCACTTAAAAGCGGGAGAAATCCAGAGATCCTGAAAAGACCAAATCATTGCTGCCTGGCGGCGCTCCAGCTCTCCAGCCGGCGCTATTCTTTGCGGGTGTTGCCCAATTCGGCAATGATTTCCTGGCCCATCATCTTAGTGCCGTCATAAAGGACCTCAATCAGGCGGGTGCGGGCAGTGCGCGCATTGGCCACCACAGTGGCGAGCTCAGTGGTGGGAAACAGCCCAACAATCTCCCACTTGTTCTGGGCAGTCTGGACCCATAGCTCATATTGCTTCCACTTGGCCATCAACAATAAGTGTCTCACATTGGCGCTGCACAGTGCGGTTACTAGAGCGATGCATCCAATGCGTGACCAAGGCTGTGCGGCTTTAGAGCAATTTGTCCGGCGTGATGGGCAGATCACGCACACGCTTGCCGGTGGCATGAAAGGTGGCATTTGCGATGGCCGCGCCGGTGCCGGTAATCGAGATTATCCGTGTCGTCGACACCTAAGTTGTTGTCGAGGCACGAGAGCTGGCGCTTATTACTCCTCGTGCCTCGAGTTGAAAATCATGCCGACGCATCCTTATGCTGTTTTTCGCTGTGCCATGCTGGCAAAGAACTGCTGGGCGCGTTCGCCCATTTCCTTGGGGCTCAGGTCTTCTTTGTGTGTGCCGATGCCCCAGCTATAGCCAAACGGATCCACAAGGCTGCCATAGCGGTCGCCCCAGAACTGGTCGCTCACCGGCATTGATTCCTTGCCGCCGGCTGCAATTGCCTGCTTGAAAAGTTCATCGACGTTGGGCACGTACACGTTCAATGTCACGGTACAGCCGCCCAGGGTTTGCGGAGATTTCACGCTGCCCGGCATCGGCATTTCCTCCGATAAAAAGATGATGGAATCGCCGATCTTAAGCTCAGCATGCATGATTTTGCCATCCGGGCCAGGCATGCGCACAAGTTCCTGCGCGCCGAGCGCTTTTTTGTAAAAGTCAATCGCTTTGGCCGCGTCTTGCACTACTAGCGCGGGCGTTACGGTGTGGAAGCCTTCAGGAACTGGTTTTTTTGAAATTGCCATGTTTCTCTCCTTATTTTTAATGGCTGGAGAACGATGTCCTGAGCAGACATTGCCCTGAAGCAACCAAATAATTTTACGCATCTGTAGAGTTGCGGGTTTGAATATTCGATAAAAAACCAGAGCGCGTGGGACGAAATGCCTCATCGCCGCAAGTAATCTGTGTCAGGGTCGCGCAAAACCAAAGCGTCCACA
>JBAVUZ010000918.1:0-2320 GCA_049697035.1 Candidatus Angelobacter sp.
CGCCTGCTCCACAAAGGTTTCAGGAGCGGCAAAGAACCGCGTGAGCAGCCCGGCCACGAATTCAGGGCGATCATACAGGCAATAATGCGTGGCCCCTTTGACGTGCACGTGGCGCGCCCGGGCAAGCAACCCGGCGGCCACCGCCGAAGCCTCCGGCGTGGCCACCTGGTCATATTCCGCGCTGAGCAGCAGCACCGGAACCTGCACTTGCGACGCCTTGGGCCGCGCGTCATTGCTCCAAAAATCAACCAACTGGTGCGCGTAATGCAGCGTGGTTTCCACGGTTTGAAAAGGAGCAAGCACGCAGGCCCGGAGATCGACGTTCATCAGGGACAGGACACGGGTGCTCATCTTCTCCCGGTCCGATTCTTCCAGAATTTCGGTTTCGTTCGCTTCTTCGCGAGAGTTCAGCGTTTTGCGCACGGAAGCGGCCATGGCTGGCTTCTTGACCAGCACCCGGCACAAACTTTCGAGGTTATGTTCGTACGGGCTGTCGATCTCTGCGGGGCTGCCATCGCATTTCAGCGTTCCGTTCAGGAACACCATGGACCGCGCCACGGTTGGCCGGCGAAGGTGAAAATCGATGGCAACCTTCGGTCCTGTGCACCAACCGATGAAGTGGCAACTCTCGATGCCTTCCTCCCGCAGGACAGCTTCGAGGTCATCCACCTGATCGGCGATTCCAAACGGAGGAGCCGGAGAAGTGGTCCCCCGCGGCTCCCAGATGAAAACGCGATGGTCTTCGATCAGGCAGGCCAACAAGCGATACCAGTATTCAAGCCCCTGGCCGAGCGCGTTCAGTATTACTACCGCCGGCCCCTCTGTGCCCCCGGAAAAATACCTCAACTCGGAGCCATTTCTCAGGATGGTTTTGCTTTCCAGGCGGTTTGGCAAATCTTTCGCCGCGCGCTTTCTCCGAGCCATGGCCTGGTCCTGGCGGCGCCGGACGGACTCGAAAAATGTTCTCTGCGCTTTCGCGCTGACCACCGCCGTTTCCTGCGGTAGATTGGCCAGTCGGAAGATCTCCGCCCGCGCCGGTTCAGCCGCTCCCCACGCGCGGTGCTGCGATTCATCCAATTCGGCAAAAAAAGCACGGTCGACCGCGTTGAGTTTTTCCGGGTTCGTTGTAGGAGTAAGACCCAGGCTGTACGCCATCCCAATGTTGTCGCAAAGTTCGGCGAGGCTGGTGCCGCCCGGGCTGGCAATCCAGAAGCAGCCATTTGCCGTGCCTTCCTCCCGTGACAGTTTCAACAAGAGGTCTGACGCCGCGGACGCCGGAACCAGGTTCACTGCAGAATTGCCCAAAGCCGTAGACCGCAAAGCGTGATAGTCAAAATAACTCGGGCACCGCTCTTCCAATTCGGCCTTGAAGGAATGCAGCACGGAAAGAAAATTGGACAGCAAGCCAGGAGGCTGATGGCTGTCCGCTTTGCCGTCTCCGAGGACCAGCGAAGTACGAAAGATCCGATAGCGCAACCCATGCGCAGTGGAACCCGCCTCCACCTCTTTCGCAAGAGCGTTTCCGGAAGCCGATTCTCCTGCGCAGTTAAACTCCACGTAATTGAACTCCTTCGCCCCCGTGGCGCTCGCGGTAGAGATGATGTCCTGAAGCTCTGTGCGGTTTCGTGCGGTGGCGGAATTCACGAAGCACCAGGCTTCGTCCACGCAAATGCCGGGCAAAGACGCATTCATCTCGCCAATGGGCCGAAAGCACTCCTGGATGTCCGGCAGGACAGCCTGGCCCTGGACCGCAGCTTGCTGTGCCCCATGCGCGATCAGGTCTGCTATTTCGCCTGCAGACAGGACATCGGATGAGGATGAGAAGTAGTAAACCCGGCCAATGGAAGACCCAAGGCAGCGGCCGGCAAAGTGACACGCGAGAACGCTGCCGATTCCGTGAATGAGAATATTTCGCACGAATAACCCGGAATTGAAGGTGGTTGGTTTGTTAACCGCGATCCATCCTCTTCCCGGAACGCGTAAACCGGCGCGCTCCAGGCGCCTTTGTTGCGATGGACGGAGGCCCGGAAACCGTCAGGCGCTCGCCTTATCTCCGGCTCCTTGGGCAGGCGCGGAGGTGGCGAGTGCCTCCATCTTTTTCCGCAGGCTCAAGGGACGCATATCGGTCCAGACTTCTTTAATGTATTCCAGGCACTCTGCCTTGGAGCCGCTCTTACCGGCATCCCTCCAGCCCAAGGGATTCGAGCGATGCTCCGTCCAAATGGAATACTGTTCCTCGTGGTTCACTACCACTTTGTAGGTCTTAAACGGGTCCCGTTCCTCTGACATGCTTCTTCTCCTTTGCGTTGAAAACATCCTG
>JBAVUZ010000919.1:0-2170 GCA_049697035.1 Candidatus Angelobacter sp.
CGGCCCCGCGCAAGCAGCCGCCGGTACGGAGCGGACGTCACTGCGCCGTTGGCGTGGAAGTCTTCGTAGGGCAGGTCGTGGAGTCCGTCACTGGCTTGCGCAACTTTCGCCGCCAGTTCGTGGAAGCGAAATAGATTGGTAACGCCAGGATGATGGACAGCTGGCGTGAGGTGGATCAACTCATAAAGACAAGTATCAGCAAGCAGCGGATTTCGGTAAGCGTCGGCTTGGCGCACGGCATTGGTGTAGCGATTCTGGGTGAGAGTCAGTAGAATTTGCGCCTGCTTAGCGCGGTCGACGTCAGTCAAGACGTGGGAACGGTGTGGAAATCGCCGGCCATAGCCGACGTTTACTGATTTCAAAATGTTCCCGTAATTGTCAACTTCCAGGATTACGCCATGGGTGACCCGCGGGTCGGCGCGACGGCAGCCGTCAATGTCATATAGCTTGCGCTCATAGTTGAAGGAAATGTTCTCGCGCGCGTGGGTAAAGAACACAGCGTGCCTGTTTCTCCCGCGAGGCTGAAGAGGCTGGCTGGTGAAGTTACTCTCGGAAACGGTGTAAGGCCTGGAGGATTCTTCCTTGCCATCCAGCGCGTAAATCTCCTGACGTAGCGTGGATCCCTTGAGGGATCGGCAGGCCTCGCGGGCTTCTTCCGGGGTCAAATCCGCAGGCAAGGTGGTGTCGTCCAGGAGCATGGCCTCTTGCTCCGCGTGACTCAGCCCGGGTTCGAGGTAGTACTCATGCTCCAGGTGCCGGGAAACGAGCCCGCTGCTGAGATAGACTCCGGTGTGAAACCAGGTCTTAGTGAGCACCGGGGGGACACTCGACTCGGCTTTGATGTTTTCGCCTGCCGGGAATGCACTGCTGCTGTTCAGGGTGGCGAAGTCTTCGGTGTCAAGTTGGTCCACTCTTCCGAAACCGCGAAACTCGCGCTCCACTCCATCAAAAAATCCGTGGTGGTAGGTGTAAGAACTGACAAAGCGATTGCGGCTGATGTAGTCGTAGGTCTTCACCCTCTTAACCACGTGGACCGGAAACGGCAAACGCGTGATCCACGGCGTGCCCGCGGCCTCGTCGGCAAGGTAGAACTCCGTGGATGAGGCGTACTCAATACGGGTCTCCGCGCCGAGATTGTTGCGAACAGTAATAAGAAGATGCGGCTTCTGGCCGTCCATGAGGTCAACGTAGCGCAGGGGCTGCCCCTCATCCGCCGGCAGCGTCGACGACCACAGCAGGCAGGCCGTGCCCCGGCCCAGGAAATCAACCACCGAAATGGATGTCTGATCATTGGCTGCGGCAAACGGACGGAGCACACGGGAGCTCGACCATCCATTGCCGACTTCATTCAGAAAAACTCTGATGCCATCCCGGCCGAAATAGAGGATATCGCTGGTCCCGGAGCCGTCTGTATCCGATAACCTGACTCTTTTTTGATCGAACAGATCAGAATCATCGAACCACGGTGAGTTGTCCATGGTGACCTTGCGGCCAAACTTTCCATAACCGAGATTGGGCCAATAGCAAACCTCGCCATTGCGGATACGCACCAGATCGGAAAGCCCGTCGCCGGACATATCCGCAAGGTAGACCGATTCCGTGCCGTCGGCGAAAACCACGTGCGGCCCCTCGCGTTCATCGTGAGATACCGGAACCCGCATCGCACGACCGAACCCTTCATCCAAATAAGAAGGATGCCACGTAAACGCATCGTCTTCGGTGATGAGAACGTCGGCAATTCCATCGCCGGTAATGTCAACAAATCTCAGGTTGGGATCGTCCCAGTTGCACACGGGAAGCGACCGGAAGGCGCGAAACTCTCCCCACCCCTCATCCGGCGTTCGCTCGTAAAATCCAGGCGTGGGCGAATTGAGCTGTACCAAATCGAGGTTGCCATCTCCGGCAATATCGAGCAATTGCTGTTTTCCCTGGTTCAGAGCCGCAAGAGAAGGCTTGTGGGCCACGAGTTCCAGAGGGCGAAAGCAGCCGCCTCCGGCGTTAGGTTTGTAAAACCAGGAGTCGCCCTGCTCCATCAGTACGCCGGAAATTCCTTCGCCATCGAGATCCAGCCACTTGTAATTCTCTCCGTCGATTCCTCCGGGCAGGTTTTCAGGATCGGCTTCCCGAACGCGGTATCCCGTAAAGGATGGATCTTCGAGCGGACTCGATG
>JBAVUZ010000920.1:0-3478 GCA_049697035.1 Candidatus Angelobacter sp.
GCTCTATGATGAGCGAGGAACTCTTGGGTGCTTGGAATGTCTCTGCGGCAGTCCAAAGCCCACTGAGCGGTTCGCAGGACGGAACAGCGCGCAAAATCGGTTAGGGAAGGTGAATTGAGCGTATTTATGCTTGCAAGAAGTCTACCGATGATCCGTTTCATCCACCAGGGCACATTTTTTACGTGATCATCTTCCGGTATCGGATCGGTGCTTCCGCATCCAATTACCAATGCATTGAGCCATGCTCTGATTAATGCACGATCCCGGCGAGTTAAAGGGGTCGTTTTTACTTTGGTAATGAACGTCGCTAGGGGGTTCAAGTCTGAGCCGATAAAGTTTCTGCCGGCTGCCAACGCTTCGACTGCCGTTGTGCCGCCGCCCATGAATGGATCGATTACCGTGTCACCACGGTGCGAAAACGAGGTAATGACAGACCTTACAAACTCCGGCGAGAAACGAGCAGGATACCTGTAATAGTCATGGGTGTGGCCACTAACGCGACTGTTTGATAAGAACCCCGTTAGAACGTCTTTCGACGCGAAAGATTGTGCTTTCATTGGCGCAGCGGACAGAGCGAGTCAAATTATACCTAGCTGCCTTCCGTTATTTACAACAAAGCATTCGACCGGAACCATGCTTATCATTAGACTCAATTAGCAGCGCCTATCTTGTTTGCAGCCGGAAGGAGCGAAACGTGGAACGTCTGGAGGCGCATAGAGCGTTCTTTGCCAGCTTGATTACGGCGCAGGCGTGCCCAGCGGACACCTCTCAAAGGGCTTTTTGCGGCCGCGCCAATCTTCAAGATCCCCAACGGTAAGCGTCCTTTTGCTCCAGGCCCACAAACTGCAACACGCGGCACGCAAATTGATGCGCCATCTCTTCAAAGCTCTTTGGCTGGTTATAAAACGTGGGGATCAGCGGATAGAGGGTGGCGCCTGCTTCCGCGGCCCAGTCCATGTTGCGGATGTGCACGCGGTTCAGCGGAGTCTCACGCGTGCAGAGCACGAGCGGACGTTTTTCTTTCAGGCAGACATCGGCGGCGCGGTCAATCAGGTTGCCGGCCAGCCCGTGAGCAACTCTGGCCAGAGTTCCCATGCTGCAAGGAATCACGATCATGGCATGCGTCGGGTAAGAGCCGCTGGCGACGTTCGCGCCAATGTCGTCATTGTTCTGCGCATGGATCTTCTCGGATTTCTTCTGGAGCAGCTGCTGCACAAGATTGTTGCGTCCTTTGATGCCAAGTTCTTCAGCAAAAACGCGCAGCGCATTGTCTGACGGGATGAAATTTACTCTCTGCACGCGTTCGTCGCGGTCCAGAGTGAGCAGCAGCTCACGCGTGAAGAGCGCGCCGCTAGCGCCAGTGGCTGCAACCGTGAGTACATGGGCTGACGGATGTAACGGATTCGGCATCTAAGGGTGTAAGGTCTGGATTACAGACTAATAGTAATTGAGCATAGGGAGGCGCCTGCGCTGAAGTCAAGCTAGGCTACTTCATGGGCAGTGGTTTCTCAATTCGGGCCCGGCGGAGAACAGCAGCGCAGCAGCTTGCGTTGCTACAGGTGAAGCGCGAAATCAGCGCCACCGATCCGCATGGCCGCCTGAAATATGTTCGCGACTTTACTGAAGCCTTTCGCGATTACCACCGCGCTCTTACTGATACGGAATTCAAGCAGCAGTGCTCTAATGCAGACGTCCTTTTAGTGGGCGATTATCACGCTCTTGCCGCGTCGCAGGATTTTGCCGCGTCATTCATTGGGCAGCTTGCTCAGAACGAGCGTCACGAGCGTCCGGTGGTGCTGGCGCTGGAGATGGCTTTCAGCCGCGACCAATATGTGCTCGATGAATGGCTGCGCGGTGAAATTAATGAAGATGAGCTCCGCGCCGGTATACGCTATGACGCGGAATGGGGCTATGACTGGGAGCCATTCGCCCGCCTGCTGCGCCAGGCCAGGAAACACGGATGTCCGGTGTATGGAATTGATCTGAAGCCGCGCGGCAACATGCGCAAGATCGGCGCGCGTGACCGCCATGCCGCGGCGCAGATCGCGCAGATTCGCCGGGCGCATCCTGAAGCGCGCGTGCTTACGCTGTTTGGTGAAGCGCATCTTGCGCCGCAACATTTGCCGCACTGGCTGCGCTTATTGCGTCCGCGCGACCGCGTGCTAACCGTGCTGCAGAATCTCGACGAGCTTTATTGGAAGGCCGCGGGCGAACTGAGTGACAGCGTTCACGGCGTCCAGGTGAGTGACGACGTGCTTTGCGTCTTTAACGCCACGCCGCTGGAAAAATACGAGAGCTACCGCATATACATTGGCAAATGGAGGACTGAGCCGAACCAGCCCGATCTTGCGCCCACGTTCTATAACCTCGTCGATACGTTCATGCGCTCGATGGGCCTGGAGCAGTATTCGCCAGTTACTGGCAGCCACTCCAGCGCTTTGATAGAGGATTATCCTGAGGTTTATCTGCGGCCTGGCGCAAAGGATTTTGAAAAGCTGCTGGCGCGCAAAGAGATCCCCGCCGCCGAGCGTCGGCCCGTGCTGGAAAAGCTGCGGCAGCAAGGCTGCGTTTATTCGCCCAAGCACAATCTGCTGCTGATCAAGCGCTTTCAGCTCGCAAACGCCGCTGAGGAGGCCGTGCGTTTTGTGCAGTATGAGTGCCGAGGCGCGGCATGTTCGAATGGTCCGTGGGCGGGCAGTTCACACCAGGACCAGTTCTACTTTGACGTGATTGAGCGCGCCTTTATTACGTTTGGGGCGCGTGTGCTGTTGCCGCATTATCCGGTCTTGCGCCAGCACGATTTCCGCGCGCTCAGCAGCCAGCCACGCGATGCGGCGAAAATACATAAGGCCTTCAGCGCCCGCGAACATCGCGAGATGATTGAATTTCTTGTGCTGCACAAGGAGGCAGAAGGGCATGCGCGCCTGCGCTCTGAATTGCCGCGCGTGCTTGCCACAGGGATTGCATCGAGCGGCAAGAAGCGCGAGTTCCTGGTTCGGCATCTGGGTGCAATGCTTGGCGCGGAGATGCATGAGGCGTATCTGGCGGGGTCGATGAGCAAGAGCTTCCTGCGGTCTCTTTTCTTCCGCAAGATCCATCTGCCCGGCGTGGCCAGGAAAACGTACTTCGAACTGGCGCGACGTGTGAATCCCGCGCAGGGAAAACTCTTTTCTTAGGTTTGCTGTAATCCCGAACGCGGAGCGTGAAGGAACCCTTTGCCCTCGACCATGTTTGGGTACAATTCATAGTTCGAATAGCGATCCCTCAGCCGCTGCGCGGGATTCGGGTCAGAAAAACAGACTTCAGAAAAGCATGGATACTGCCTCTCTTCGTAAATTGCTCCAAGATGTCCGCAAAGGCACGGTTTCGCCCGATGACGCCGTTGCTCGCATGCGGCACATGCCTTTTGAAGATCTGGGCTTTGCCAAGATTGACCACCATCGCCGCGTGCGCTCTGGCATGCCGGAGGTAATTTTTG
>JBAVUZ010000921.1:0-5254 GCA_049697035.1 Candidatus Angelobacter sp.
GATCGTGGTTGTATGAGACAGAGTTCCGGAAACGCCGGTGATCGTAATCGTGGATGTTCCGGTGGTTGCGGTGCTGCTGGCCGTGAAAGTTAGAACGCTGGTCGAAGTTGTAGGGTTCGTGCCGAACGAGGCAGTTACGCCTGAAGGCAGAGCCGAATTCGAAAGCGTCACGCTTCCGGTGAAGCCGCCGGAGGGAGTAACCGTAATCGTAGAGTTGCCGCTGCTTCCCTGCGTTACGCTCAGGCTGCTGGGTGAAGCTGACAATGAGAAGTTCGGCGTCGCCGTGGCATTTATCGTCAGCGAAATTGACGTTGTATGGCTCAGCGTTCCCGACGTTCCGGTGATCGTGATCGAGCTCGTTCCTGTGGTAGCAGTTGAGCTGGCGGTGAAAGTTACCACGCTGCTTCCCGTGGTCGGATTGGTGCCAAAGCTGGCCGTTACGCCTGAAGGCAAGGCTGACGTTGAGAGCGAAACGCTTCCTGTAAAGCCGCCGCTCGGAGTAACCGTGATCGTGGAGCTGCCACTGCTTCCCTGCGTTACGGTCAAGCTGCTGGGTGAAGCTGACAGCGTGTAGTTTGGTCCCGACACAACCGGGAAATTCACGCAATTATTGGCCGAGTTGGAAAACTCCAGCTGAATCGTATACGTGGTTCCGTTGGCGGTATAAGAGCCTTGCTGGCCGTTGCAGATATCGCCAATTTCGCCGTTGGTCATGTCATACCACGCCAGCGGCGCGGAGAAGGTAGTTGCGATTCCCACATCCGCATCCGTCATGGCTTCAACCAGCTCATGGCTGGTAACCGACGTATAGTTGCCAAACACCGTCGATGTGCCGCAACCCGTGGAGCAACCGCTGCCTGCCTGCATGTCCGGCAGTACGCCGTAAAGAACGTTGTGGCCGCCCAGCGTGCTTGATGTGGTGCCGTGATACGCGCAGAATCCGCCGGCCACGCAGCTTGACGATCCGCCTTGTGAGATCGTCTTTCCCGGCGGGAAATAGATCATATAAAGGGTGTTCGGGTTGCCCAAGGCATCTAGAGTTGGGGCCGGCAGGTGGCCGCCGTTGATCTGCGCAAGAAGTTCTGACTGGATCTGCGTGTCCGTGATAGTCGAGCCGTTGTTACCAGCTGACGGAACAATCTGGAACAATCCGCCGAACGTGCCATTTCCAAAAACCTGGCCGGTGCCTCCAGAAATATTCGTGTTGTACTGCTGCATCAGGCTGATGAGTCCGGTGCTGGTGATATCAGCAAAGAAATTGCCCATGGTGGGCGAAGTTGAGCCGGCAACCTGCGAGTTGTAGGAGCCGCTTCCATACAGTACCTGCACAACCTGGACGTTGGAAATGATTGGTCCACCAAAGTAAGTCAGGTGCGCGCCGGCTGGGGCGGCAAAACCTACCGCTGCCGCTGGTCCGTTGGGATCACGCCACGGAACGCCGTGCTGGAAAGCGTGGAAAGTCATTACAGGCTGGGCCTGAGTCGCATTCCCGGGCATCTGGGACTGGGAAGCTCCGCCATCTGCATTATTGGGCTGTGAAACCTGCGCCATTGCGGGCAGGGCTAGTAAAATCAAGATAAGGCACAGAGACAACGCTGAACCGCGCAACATTCGGGACATTCTTGGCTCCTTGTTCTCAAAACGCTCATTCAAACCAACGTTTTTTCATGCACGTTCTTTCAAATAAGCGTTTTTTCATTTTCGAATTGGAAATAGTTAAAGCCCTATAAAATAAAGCCGAAAAATAAAGCCGCTGGAATAATGCCCTTCAATGCGCGGAATCGCGCCGGTCACCATCACAGTCACCATTACGGATTTTTAAAACGTCCTGCCTCGCCGGAATCTGGAAACCGATCTCCGGTCTTCACTCCATCGCTGCGCCACTCCATGTCCCTCGTGCATTATGTGGGCGTACCGATGCGACGAAACATTCACGCGGAGTGACGTGTTCCTGACCATCGATGAATCTCCTGTTTCCGGTTTTAGTGGCCGTTTGAATTACTTCGAACTGCGAGCGGTGGTGACCCTATACGTCTTGCCTGTCGCTGACTGCCGTCCATACTACTAAACGGCAGAGACCCTGAAAAACTTTTTTTGGTACAGTGCTCTTTATTTGCAAACTTTTTTCCCGATTTGGAACTTTCGTCATCGCGCCATCTTGCTGGACTTTAATCGGAATGAGCACGTGCAATAGCGATTCGCGCGCCACCGCCTCCCGCTTCGACAGAAAAATTATCGCCACCGCTTTGCTTGCGACTCACAGGTTCGCCGGCATCTCTTCCACTTGCGACTTGCAGATTTCTCGGACATCACTTCCACCTTTACCCGATTTCGTCTCCCTGTTTCCGTGTCGCCGTGGTAGGTTTGTTTTTAATATGCGCGCTTACTGTGTAATCGCGGCAAAAGATTTTTTGCTTTTTCCTGATCCGCGTTTATCCGCGTTAATCTGCGGTAAAGCTTTTCGTTTTCAATCTTGGCAATTCCGGCAATCTTCGGTCTTCTCCGTGCCTCCGTGGTAGATGTTTCTTTTGGTTGCGGCTCTGCCGCGCTGTGCTTATCTGCGTAATCTGCGGCAAAAAGTTTTTGCCTTTTCCTGATCCGTGACTATCCGCGTTAATCCGCGGTAAGAGTTTTGCTTTTCAATCCCGGCGATGTTTGGCAAAACGCCGTGCGTGACTCCCGGTTGTCTGGCGTTTCAATTACTGAAGTCACCCGGCCCGCATCAAAAACAAGCTAAGAATGCGATCAAACGCGGTATTGTATCGGGCAACGAGGTACGTCGGCCCATGCACCATCACCCTCAGCACGCTTCTTCCGCATTCACCCTCAAACCCGGCGAAAGAATCACTGACTGCTCTCCGCTTTGGACTTCCGGCTCAGATCGCGTCCTGGAGGAAATTGCCAACTGCAGTCATTGTCTCCAGCCCACATATCGCGTCATCGTTATAACTTCCGCCGCGCGATTAGAACGGCGAGAGGCTTTGTGCCTCCAGCACTTTGTTTTTGCCGCCAGGACGTTCCCTGAATTGCGCCGCCGGGCCTAGGACGTAAAGTTAGGACCAAAACTGCGGCAAAAGATTTTTGCTTTTTCCTGATCCGCGACCATCCGCGTTAATCTGCGGTAAAAGTTTTGCTTTTCAACCTTGGCGTCCCTGGCAATTGCGGCAATTTCTTCTCCGTGTCTCGTGCCTCCGTGGTGAAGGTTTTTCTGATCTGCGCTTATCAGCGTTCATCTGCGGCAAAAGATTTTTTGCTTTTTCCTGATCCGCGATCACCAGATCACCCGATTTTTTTGAGTTCCGCCATCACCGCGCTCAGTTCCAGCACTTCCACCGGACATTCCGGCCAGTTATGCTTCCAGCACACAATCAGGTCGCATTCTTTCGCGTCGTGCATGTGCTTTAGAAAGTTGCGGCTCTCGTATTCAAATTCAATCCTTATGCGTTGCCATTTTTCGGGCCCCACCAGGATCATCGCTTCGCAGTCCGGAAACTCGCTTCGTACCCACGTCACCACAAAACCCAACTGGGCGGCCACCGTTCCAAACAGAAACAGCACTCCCATTTCGTTCGTCGGGCCATGCGCCAGCGGAGAGGGATTCATCAGCGCCCCGTATATTGGACGGTCTTCCAGTATCTTCGCGCGCCAGCCCGCTCCGTTCGGCGGGCCAAATCTAAATCCACCGGCCTTTGCGGCGCGGCGCATTCCCCGGGACAGCCGCGCTAATCCGTTTCCTTCATTCGTAACAAGCGTTTCGTTCATTGCTTCCTGTACTGCCGGACGGGCTTGCGCGATCGGGCCCGTCGTCCGGGCAATTCCATTCCAGCGTGGTTCCTGCTTTCCCTGGGCTTCCATATCCAGTGCCGCAATCTTTTCCAGAATGTCTTTCCACTCTTCTACCGCTCCCTGTTTCTCAATGTACTGTTTCAAACCATGCGGCACCTGGCCCCACGTTCCAAAACGCTTCACCAGCGGGTTCTGGCTGTACTGGCTCGTCTGCTCGTATTCACTAACGCTGGGCAGCTTTCCCAGCGCCCGCACCACCATCGCCCAATCTTGAAACAAAGCTTCCATCGGAACCTTCCACCCGCCGCCGGATTTTTTCAGGTTGCATGCCCGCAAGGCGTGCGCGTAGGACCCAAAATGTTTTCTTACTTGCAGCTTGGTAAAGTTCGTCATTTTGGTTAATTGCGGCTGGCTGGGCACCTCTCCCAGCTTCTCTGTGCATTCCACTATTGCCGCCATGATCTGCTGTCTGCCCATTTCTTTTAGCTTGCTTCTGCTGTTCATCGCTTTCGCTCCGTATAAAGTTGTCAGCCTGCGCCTGCTTCGCTCGTGTAGCACAGCCGCCCCCGGCTATGGCTTTTGGTTTTCCCGGTTTTCCCAAGTACCAAATACCAAGTACCAAGAGCCTGCTTGCACTGGCTAGTGGCTCGCAGCGTTCCCAAACACACTTCTGCCAGTGCATTACTAATAATTTTTTAGGATTTAGAAGGTACAGCTTTCGGGAGGAATCCCCGATGTCGCGCGATTACGGCGATTCCGGCGATTACCCGATTTTTCCGTCTCGACACAATCTGTGGCCCATACGGTGGGCCGGCTATGATCGCGTGGTTGCTGGCCTTTTTGGGTTTCCCGCCTCCACCTTAATGGGATTCCCTGGTCGCTAAACCGGCTTCGCTCCTGCTGCCGATTTAGGACGGTTCGCCGCTGCCGCTCCCGGCGAGAACCTGTACGTATATTAAGCGAAAGCAAAAATCAGAGTCAATAGGTTGAGAAAATTTTAAAAGTTATCAGACCTTGTCAAGTACGAACATTATTCTACCGAGCATCTCGTGTGCGACATCAGCGAATTCAAACGTCTGGAAATTACGACTCCTAACCTTTTCTTGCCGTCCCTCACCACACTCTGGGTGCCCTATCCTTTGCGTCCTCAGAGATCGTTTATACAAACAGGTCTGATGGCGGACGCAAAGGGTGGGATTCATTCCGCCAACACAACGACATGCCGTTCCGAGAGCCGAACATCATCACTGCATAATCATCGTCACAGCTTCTGTGAGGCCCGAGGAATCGGCTCCGCTGCTCTCAAGGCGTGTACAATCTCGAGCGCACGCATGAAGACCTACTGGACTTACATCATGTCGAACAAGTCGCGACGGCTGTATGTGGGGTCCACCAGCACGTTGCCGTATCGCGTATTCCAGCACAAAAACAAACTCTATCCTGATAGCTTCACCGCGCGCTACGAATT
>JBAVUZ010000922.1:0-8591 GCA_049697035.1 Candidatus Angelobacter sp.
GATGAGTTCGTCGACCTTGCTGAGGGAAGTTTCCAGCACCACGGCGTCGGCGGCCTCGGCAGTAATGTCACTATTCTGGCCAAAGGCCACGCCCACGGTGGCAGCCTGCATGGCCGGAGCGTCGTTAATGCCATCGCCTACAAACATGGTCTTGGCGAGCTTTGATTCGGCAGTTACGACTGCCACTTTCTCTTCCGGACTCTGGCTGGCAAGTATCTCTGAGATCCCTACCTCGCCGGCCAGGTAGCGGACTTCAGCTTCACGATCGCCCGAAAGCAGCAGCACACGATTGACATGGTGGCGCGGTCCAAGATGCGTGATAAAGGACCGGCTCTCCTGCCGCGGGGTATCACGAAATTGAAGCGTGGCGGCATAGCGGCCATCGACCAGCAGAATGCACTCCATGCCAGCGGTGGGCGGCGGAAGCATGGAAGCGATGGTGTCGGCCATGGTCAAAACTTTTTTCCGTCCAGTGATCAACACCTGCCGTCCGTCGATCGTCCCTTTCAATCCTTCGCCCGGTTTCTCGCCGATCTCCGACACGGGCGCAAGAGAAATCCCTTCCTGCTGAGCGGCGCGGCTGATGGTAAGCGCCAAGGGGTGCTTGGAGTACTGCTCAAGGCTGGCAGCCATCTGCAATATGCTTTCGCGCGTCTGTCCGGGCGCACAGATCACGTCGGTCAGAGTCGGATGCCCGTAGGTGAGAGTTCCTGTCTTATCGAAGATCAAGGTGCGGCAGGTATCAATGCGTTCCAGCATCCCCGGGTCTTTAATAATGATGCCGCGGCTCGCAGCCACGGACACCGCGCCGATGATCGCAATGGGAATGGCCAGCAAAAGTGGGCACGGCGTGGCAATTACCAGCACGGCGAGAAAGCGCGTGGGATCGGCGCCAAGGATCCATCCCACTGCTGCCACGGCCAGAGCAACCAGCGTGTACCATGATCCCAGTCGGTCCGCGATGCGGCGCATTTGCGGCCGATTGGCTTCCGCCATCTGCATCACGTGCATGATCTTGGCGTAGCGCGAATCAGCGGGCAGGCTTGAGACCGCGATGGTGAGAACGGCCTCACCGTTTAGCGCTCCGGAAAGCACGCTTGCGCCATGCACCTTCTGGATTAAAAAAGGCTCGCCAGTGAGATAGGCTTCGTCCATTGCGCCGCGGCCTTCCACTACGATGCCGTCCGCAGGGCATATCTCATGGGGAAACACTACCAGCCGCTCACCTATTTGGATTTGGGAAACGTCTACGTCCACGATTTGGTCGTCTTGTTTACGGTGAGCGACACGCGGCATTCTTTTGGCCAGCGCGCTCAACACCGACGAAGCTCGCCGCGTCGCGTATTCTTCCAGCGCCGTACCGCCTGAGAGCATCAGCACAACGATGGATCCCGCCAGATATTCACCCAGGACTATCGACGTCACGATAGAGATTCCCGCCAGCAGGTCAGAGCCAAAGTTTCCGGTAAGGGCTTTGCGCGCGAGATCGAATACCAGAGGCGCACCACCCATCACTAGGACGGCGATCAATATCCAGCGGCATTGGTGCCACGGCAGATGCAGAAGATATCGCGTGACCAGATAAGTGGCGATCCCCAGCGCGGTAACGATTGCAATTACCGTGGTAGGTGTGAAGAACTGACGTTTTGGAGCAAACGGCGCAGAACCTGCCGTTGGCGCAGGGGCAGCCTCCGCGGGTTTGGGCGCTTCCGCAATGCTGGAGATCGGCATGGTCCCCGTGACTCCTGAATCGGCTTGCAATAACAAGGTTAGTCCTTGTTATGTGCCTGCTCTGTGAGGAGGATCACGGCTAAATCCAGAGCAGCGCGAACCACAGGAATCGACAATTCAGGTAAAGAACTAGGCGCGTTCCAGCATGTTCAATCGCTATAATCAGAGGGATGGTTCGTGACGGGATCTATTACGCCCTGGGAATGGCTGTGGTTGCCGCCGCGATTGGCTGGCTCACGCATTCACCCGCCTTTGCTGCTTTACCTATTCTGCTGGGGGCTTTCTTCCTCTGGTTTTTCCGCGACCCTGAGCGCACGATTCCCGCTGGCGATGGCCTGATCGTTTCGCCCGCCGACGGGAAAGTGACGGCTGTGGAAGCCACGCAGCTGAACGGCACGCCCTGCACGCGCATCAGCATTTTCTTAAATGTATTCGATGTACACGTGAACCGCTCACCTATTACCGGCGTGATCAAGAGCGCGGTTTATAAGAAAGGCCAGTTTGGCAACGCCATGGCTCCGGCTTCCGCCGACGACAACGAACAAAACATCGTGACCATGGAAGGCGATGGCATGACCGTGGTCTTTAAGCAGATTGCCGGCTTGCTGGCGCGTCGCATTGTATTCAATCACAAGCCGGGTGAAAAACTTGTGCGCGGGCAGCGCGTGGGGCTGATCAAGTTTGGCTCGCGTACAGACGTAATTTTTCCGCAGTCGGCGGAAATCAGCGTGAAGCTGGGCGATCGAGTAAAAGGGGGCGAGAGCATTCTGGCCAAAGTAACGCCGTCGCGCAAATCGCCAACTACACCCAAGCGGGAAAACACAGGGGCCTTCCGATGAAAATGCCTTCTCCCATGCGGCGATGGGAAGACCAGCTTCCGCCAGTGGGAAAAAGCCACATGCGCAAGGGCATGTACATTCTGCCATCGCTTTTTACTGCGGCAAACATTGGCGCTGGCTATTACGCGCTGGCCCAGACGTTGCAGGGCACGGCGCAGGAGTTCTGGCATTTTGATCACGCCGCCATGGCGATTGGCGTGGCCGTGGTGGCCGACGGGCTGGATGGCCGCATTGCCCGCATGACGAACACCACCAGCGACTTTGGCCGCGAATTTGATTCCCTGGCTGACGTAATCACTTTTGGCGTCGCGCCGGCGTTGCTTGCGTGGATGTGGGGTTTTGGTCTGCTGCCTGATCGCGGATTCCCTGCCGTGCATGACAAGATGGTGCAGCTGGGGCTGATCGCGACGTTTATTTTTCTGGTGGCAGGCGCAAGCCGATTGGCGCGATTCAATATTCAAGTCAATCCGCAGCCATCGAATCCAGGGCGGCCAGGAAGAAAGTATTTCGTCGGCTTGCCAATTCCCGCAGGCGCCGGAGTGGTTGCCGCGACTATCCACCTGGTACGCGGGTATCCAATCCTATGGCCGCAACTTGCGCCGTTGTGGTTTGCCCTGCTGATTGCCGTGGGATTTCTGATGGTGAGTACCTGGCGCTTTTATAGCTTTAAAGACCTCAACCTCCGCAATCGGCATCCGTTCCAGATCTTTATTCTTATCTGCGGATTCTTTGGTCTGCTGGTGGCTTTCCACCATTACATGCTGTTCATTGTGGCCATTTCTTATGCGCTGAGCGGAGTGATCACGCGGCTCGCATACGTTTTCCGTCGCAAACCGCCGGAGCCAAAGCACGGATATAATGAAGCTCCAGAGCCCAGATGAAAACAGAGACACAGAACCTCTTCCGCGTGGCGATTGTTGGCGCCGCATCACTCAAAGGCAAAGAACTTAAGGACGTGCTGGAAGAACGCAACTTCCCTGCCGCGGAAATCAAGCTGCTGGATGACGACGAGTCATTAGGGCAACTAGAGCGCGTGCAGGATGAAGTTGCAGTGGTGCAACCCGTGGGCCGCGACGAGCTGGCGCAAATGGACTTTACCTTCTTCGCGTCAGAAGAGGATTTCACCCGCAAAAAATGGAAGCTGGCGCGTGAAGCCGGCAGCGCGATTGTGGATATGTCATATGCGCTGGAAAACGAGCCTGGCGTTCCCGTTAGCGCGCCGTGGATTGAGCGCGAACTGGGCGAGCTAACACAGTTCACGCTGGAGTCGAGTTCGATTGTCATGGCCCATCCCGCGGCGGTGGCGGTGGCGCTGCTGCTGCTGCGCGCACGCAAGGCCGGGCCAGTCCGCAACACCATTGCCACAATTTTTGAGCCGGTCTCTGAGCGCGGTCGCCAGGGCATGGACGAGTTGCATGAGCAGACGGTGAATCTGCTTTCCTTCCAGCAATTGCCAATGGGAGTTTTTGATTCGCAAGTTGCGTTCAACATGCTGGACCGTTACGGCCGCGCTTCTGCCAAACCGCTGGAAGCCACGGAACGCCGCATTGCCGCGCACCTGCGCAAGCTGTTGGGCGTCCATGCGCCGATGCCGGCCATGACGCTGGTACAAGCGCCGGTCTTCCACGCGCATACTTTTTCCATCTATATAGAGATGGCCGCACCAATGGCCATCGGCGATTTCGCGCGCAGTCTTGTGGGCGAGCATGTGCAGATCGCGCGCTCGCCGGAGGATTCTCCCAGCAACGTGAACGTCGCGGGCAAGGACGAGATCATGGTTGCCGTGCGGCGGGATGTGGTGCATGAAAACGGGTTCTGGCTCTGGGCCGCCGTCGACAATCTTCGTCTCGCGGCGCTCACCGCCGCCGACTGCGCCACTGCGCTGGCCGCTGTCCGGCCGCATGGAAAAGTTCAGTGAAGGTCGCGCGCCACATTTTTTTGCTGGCGGCAGTCGCCATGACGATGTCTGGCTGTGGCTATCACACCGCCGGACACGCCACGCGCATCCCGGCCAGCGTGCGCACTATCGCTGTGCCGGTCTTTGTAAATCAGACGCAGACCTACCGCATTGAGCAGATACTCACGCGCGATGTTGTCCGCGAATTTCTGGCACGAACGCATTATCAGATCGCCAATGACGCGGGCCAATCTGCCGACGCCGTGCTCAAAGGCACCGTGGTCTCCGCGCAGGCCGCGCCGCTTACCTATGACGCGCAGACCGGGCGCATCTCCAGCGCCGTCGTCACGGTGTCGATGAAAGTTTCTCTCGTCGATCACAACGGGCACACGTTTTTTGAGAACCAGAATTACACGTTCCGGCAGCAGTACCAGGTGTCGCGCGAAGTCACCAGTTTTTTTGAGGAAGAGACTCCGGCGCTGCAGCGCATGTCACAGGACTTTGCCCGCACTTTGGTAGGCGACATCCTGGAGGCCTTCTGATGCCCGGCCCTGGACGCAGCTTTGCTCCGGCGGAAAAGTTCGTGTCAGAGGTCGCGGGCCGCAAGCTTCGTCCGGCGTATGTGCTCATTGGCGATGAAGTTTTCTTTCGCGATCAATGCCGCCAGGCGCTGTTGCAGCACCTTGTCCCCGCTGATATGCGCGACTTCAGCCTGCATGATCTTGATCTGGCGCAGGTGAGCGTTGCAGAAGTGCTGGACCGCGCGCGCACGCCTTCGCTCATGGCGCCGTTTCAGGTCTTCTTCGTGCGCGGCGTCAAAGAGCTTTACGGGCGCGGATCGCACGCTGACGAATTCGCCGCCATTGAAGCCTATATGAAAGATCCGAACCCGGACGCGGTTATCATCTTTGTCGCGGACCACATCAGCATTCCCGCCGACGTTCGCCGCATGGAGATGCAGGATAAAGACCGCTTTGAACGCATCCGTGAAACGCTGGGCGAGTATTGCGGCATTGTGGAGCTGGCGCGCGTGGAAGAAGCCGACGGCATGCGCTGGATCATCGATCAGGCGCAGAAGGAAAACGTAAAAGTTGATCAGGACGCGGCGCGCGAATTGATTGACGCGCTGGGTGCGGACATGATGCTGGTGAGCCATGAGCTGGAAAAACTGATTCTCTATGTGGCCGAGAAAAAGCACATCACGCTGGGCGACGTGGAGACCATGGTCCTGGCGGCGAAACAGCGGTCGCTCTATGAACTCACGGACGCCATCTCCGCCCGCGACAAAACCCGCGCGCTCAGCGTGCTGGATGCGCTGCTCTCCACCAGTGAGGGCGATGACGCCGCCATCGGCCATCTTTATATGCTGGCCCGCACCTTCCGCCAGATGCTGGTGATCCTGGAAAAGAACGTCCGCGACTCCCGCGCTATCTGGCAGGCGCTGTGGCAGGGCTTCCGTCTGCCTCCCTTTGCCGCGGAAGACGTGATCCGCCAGGCCCGCCGCTACAAATCCCGCCGCGACCTCACGCGCGCGCTCAAGCTGATCGCCCGCGCCGACCTTGCGCTGCGGTCGAATGCTCCCAGCAAACGCCTGGTGTTGGAGAACCTGGTGATGCAGTTATGCGAAGAGCCCAAGGTTGTGACGAGTGAGTGGCAGCAGGAAGAGCTGCCGGTCTGATTCTCCTTCGACTTCCTAGAAGTTTGGCGTTGACAAGAATCCAGAACAGCTGCTACCGTCAGAAAGTCTCCGGTTAGGAGATCTTGCCGGTCACGGCAGGAAAACGCGTTCCGGATGGAGCGCAGGTGTGAAGCTCGACTGGCATAGTCGGCTGGCGATGAAAGGTTTCTGCCTATTATTTCCTTCCGACTCCATCGTGCTTTACGTGGAAACGTAAAACGAATGGAGATTTAAAGTGAAAAATCAAAAAGTTACGTTGCGCTTCG
This sequence comes from Candidatus Angelobacter sp., assembly GCA_049697035.1. GTDB lineage: Bacteria > Acidobacteriota > Terriglobia > Terriglobales > Acidobacteriaceae > Angelobacter. The sequence continues at coordinate 6,412 of JBAVUZ010000922.1, forward strand.
ATGAAGCCTGTCTAAGCGAAAAGTATGTCCTCAATCGCATCAGCGGAACCATTACGGCTGACAGCATGATCCGCCTCATCGACATTGCCGATCTAAAGGCAAATCCCCGTGAAGCAAAAGTTGGTGACGTTACGGATGAGATTGAAGAATCCCTCGACGAGACTCCAAAACTTTTTCAGTTCAAGACCAAAGGGATCCTTTTAGCGGCGGCAGGATGCTTACCTCGGGAACGGAGCCGCTTCGAACTAAGTTTTGAAGATGAAGATATCGAGGGCATTCTCGATGGTGGCCACAACCTGCTCGCGATTGCCTTACATATTCTCGGTAAGGCGTTGGAGGAAGACGGGAAAAAAGTGTTGCGCGGCGTCAAGCGCTGGGAAAATGTGCCGGACGTGTGGCAAGAACACCGCGATAAGATTGAAGGACTCAAGTCTACTCTCGAATTCTTAACTCCAGTGGAGGTTATTTACCCTCGCGAAGGTGCTGAAGGGCGTGATGAGTTTCAAGACGCCGTGCTCGATGTAGCTCGGGCTCGGAACAATAACGCCCAACTTACCGAAGAAACTAAAGCCAATAAAGCCGGTTTCTATAACGCCATTCGTGAGTTCATTGATCCAAAGCTCGTGGAACAAATTGAATGGAAGACGAATGACGGAGGGCGGATTAAAGTTCGCGATTTGGTGGCTCTAAGCTGGATCGCTCTATCTAAAATCGACGTGGACTTACCCGGCATTGCCGACTTTAGCCCAGTTTCGATGTACCGTAATAAAGGAGCTTGCGTCGCAGCTTTTAATAAACTTATGGCGTCCGATTTAGTTAGCCAAAAATCAAAAGGTGATATCCGCGAGTTAGTTCACCCGGGAGTAAGGAGTGCAATCGGAATGCTGCGGGATATTCCGCAGCTGTTTGACCACCTCTACCAAGAGTTCCCAGAGGCTTATAATGCCGCCTCACCCGGATTCGGCCGCATCAGCAGCGTATTCGTATACGAAGAGTCAAAGGCCAAGTCTGGTGATCCGAAGTATCTTTCAAGCCCCCCCCACACAAAGTTCTATAAAACAGAGTGCAAGTACGACTACCCTGACGGGTTCGTCATGCCGTTAGTTTGGGCTTTGTCCGAATTGATGGAATACCGGGAAGGCAAGGTATTCTGGAAAGAGGATCCTGTCAAATTCATTAAAAAGAATTTGGCCAAAACTCTAAAGGTCTACTATGGGCTCATCCAGATGGCGAGTTATGATCCGCAGAAGGTCGGAAAGACTGGTGCGAGTTATAACCTCGTGGCAAATGATTTCAACTCTCGGCTGAAATAATAGCCGCCGTTCGAAATGAGGAGGCCAGCGGGTCGCTTAATGGCCTCCTCCGAAAAACTCAAGGATGAAACATGTTCGTAATACTTGATTCGACAGAATTCTTTGACGCGCCGCAAGCGGATTCGAACTCATTCAAGATTCTGGAAGAATTCATACGGCGAACGAGATCTCGCCTAGTTATCCCAGAAGTGGTGTTTAAGGAGACGTTGAATCATGTTAGAGAGACTCTCGAACGTTTGCCACGTGAGATTAAAAGCATGCAGCGTCAGTATGAGCGTGTCAAGACTGCCGGATGCGAGGAATTGGTTGTAACGCAACCTGACTTTGCCCGCGCCCTGGAGTTGTATGAGGTTGCATTTCGCCGGAGGCTTGAACGATCTTTTCAAGCGGTCTTCCTTCCACTTGCCGCCACTCACGAATCGGTACTCGACCGAGCTTTGAGGCGCCAACGGCCATTCTTACAAAACAAGGACGGGTATCGAGATACGCTAATCTGGCTTTCTATTAAGACTCGAATTGTTGAACAACCTGGTGAGTATTTATTTGTTACCAACAACTCCAAGGATTTCTCGGACAAAGAATTGGTTGTGGAACTTGGGAACTTGGCACAGGGAACTTCGCTCCAATTCGAAAATGACCTGAAAGGATTTATTAATAACCACGCAAAGGACGCTCTGGAACGACTAAATACGGTTCGCACTAAACTTCAGCGTGCATTGCAACTTCCCGGCATTGATCTTAAGGAGGCACACTCTGCCCCTCGGAGCGACGATTTGCGGTCCATGTCTAACAAGCTCCGTCTCAGGGGTTACCAGTATCGGAAAATTGAGGAACCATATCATATCGATGACTTCAGTGAACCTGAGG
>JBAVUZ010000923.1:0-2695 GCA_049697035.1 Candidatus Angelobacter sp.
GCGTTCCAAAGGCCTCGCCCGGGACTGTCACCACGTGGGCCTCATGCAGCAGGCGCTTGGCGACATCGGCAGCCGAATTAATTCCGGATTTGCCGAAATAGGCTGAGACGTTGGGGTAAACGTAAAATGCCCCTTCCGGCTTTACGCAGGACACGTCTGGAATCAGGCTGAGATGGCCCAGGGTAAGATCGCGCAGCTGGATGTAATCTTTCTTCATTTTTTCAACGCAGTCTTGCGGGCCGGTAACGGCGGCCAAGCCGGCCATCTGGACCATATGTGCCGTGCTTGAAGTGCTCTGGCTCTGCAACTTGGTCATGGCATTGATGATCGGAGATGGGGCGAGAGCGTATCCCAGTCGCCAGCCGGTCATTGCGTACGTTTTGGAAAGCGAGCCCACAATCAGCAGGTGCTGCTTCACGTCTGTGACCGAACCGGCAGAGAAGCGCCGCGGCGTGAAATTCAGGTAGACATAGCATTCATCGGCTATGACATAAATACCGCGCTTGTGCGCCAGCCGCAGAATCGCAGAGAAGTCGGCCGGATTCAGCACCGCCCCGCTCGGATTATTGGGCGTATTGATGATGATGGCGCGCGTCCGCGGAGTGATCTGGCGCTCAATCATCTCTGGCGTCAGCCGGAAATTATCGGTTTCGTCGGTTTCGACGAAAACGCATTTGCCGCCGGCGTACTCAATAATGTCTTTGAATGAAACCCAGTAAGGGACAGGGACGATAACTTCGTCACCGTGGTCCACCAGCACCTGCAGTGCATTGAACAGGGCAAGCTTCCCTCCGGTGGAAACCATGCATTCACTTGGCTGGTACATGGAACCAAAATCCGCGGCGTGGCGGCGGACAATCGCAGTGCGCAACTCCTGTATTCCTGCAACATTGGTGTAACGTGTGCAATTGTTGTTGATCGCGGTTATGGCCGCATCCTTGATGTGTTGCGGCGTGGGGAAATGCGGTTCGCCCGCGCCAAACTCCACCAGATCGGCCCCGCCTGCCTTAAGCTGTGCCGCTTCGGCAACCACCGCCATGGTGGCGGAAATTTCAATGCGATTAATGCGGTCACTAAATTGCTTTACTGCCGGAAGCGTCGCCATCTTGTACCTCTTTTAAATTGTGGCTGCGGTGCCATGGAATTTATCCCGCAGACGTTGTTCCACCAGTTCCGGCACCAGCCCGCGCACGGAACCGCCAAGGCGAAAAATTTCTTTGACCAGCCGCGAACTCAAATACGAATAAGCTTCCGCAGGCATCATGAACACGGTTTCCAGTTGCGGCTGCAGTTTGCGGTTCATCAGGGCCATCTGCAACTCGTACTCGTAGTCGCTGATGGCGCGGATGCCGCGCAGCACCGCCTTGGCTTTCTTCTGCATGGCGTAATCCACCAGCAGACCTTCAAAGGCTTCCACGCGAACATTCTCATAGTGCTTGACCATCTCTTGCAGCATCTGTAGCCGTTCCTCCAGGGTGAAGAGCGGATCTTTTTCGGCGTTGCGCAGGATGGAGACAATCAGCTCATCAAAAATCTTGCTGCCGCGTTCAATCAGGTCAAGATGACCGTTGGTGAGCGGATCAAACGAGCCGGGATAGATGGCGCGGACCAAATTCAATTGAGTTCCTGATTGTGACTGACACCTGATTTTATTCCGGAAATGAATCACCGGCAATGTGGGAATTTATCCCATTTTCTTCGGCAGAAAACTGAAAGCTGCTGAACAGGCAGGGTTTGCCAAAGAATAATCCATCACAGTACCTCCCTGCTCCTACTCTTTACATCTCAGAGATAAGGCGAGTATGGTTAACCCGCAGCCAGAGCCCCTCTTTTTTGAAGGACTTAATCACCAGCATGCTATCCAAGCCTTCTCGCAGTGAAGAAACGCTGTTATTTGCGAAGAACTTTCTCCAGCATCCCAGAATGCTGGGCTCATTGATTCCCAGCTCCCGCTTTCTGATTGACCGCCTGCTCAGCCGGGTGGACTGGAAGCGCGCCAAAACCATTGTGGAATATGGCCCCGGCGTCGGCACCATTACAACGCATATTCTCTCCCGGATGTCTCCCGACGCCCGCCTGGTGGTCTTTGAGATGAATGAAGATTTCGTCAACTATCTCGCCCGGGCGTTTCCCGATCCCCGGCTGCATGTAGTCCACGGCTCGGCGGAAACCGTCCAAAAAGAGCTGGACCGCCTGAAACTGGATGGCGCCGACTACATCATCTCCGGAATCCCCTATACCACTATGCAAGTCGCGCTGCGGGAAAAGATCATGCGTGAATCACGCGAAGCGCTCAACCCCGGCGGCACCGCCCTGGTGTATCAGTTCACTCGTGCCGTGCTGCCCTACCTGAAGAGCCACTTTCATCAGATCGATCAGGATTTTGAGCCCCGAAACATCCTTCCGGCGCGATTGTTTTATTGCACATAAAGGCGACCGGCAACTGCCGGGAGTCGAACGATCTAAATCGGCGAAGCCCACTTTGCAACCCTCTGCGTGCGTCCTTCAGTCACCCACCCCCCAATTTTCCAGATTTTGTTGCAAACACAGGTACTTAGTCGATTCGACCCTCGCGTGACCCTTGCGTGGCCCTTGGGCGACGCTTGGGTGGCCCTTAGGCCACCCAAGGGCCACCCAAACCCAATCCCAATCGGCAGTGGGTCGCGAGATGAAAGTTGTTTGGGGTTTGGTTTGG
>JBAVUZ010000924.1:0-2218 GCA_049697035.1 Candidatus Angelobacter sp.
GAGCTGAAGGGGGATGCAGGGTTCCGGGAGTTGCTGGGGCAGGTGAGGCACACGGTGCTGGAGGCGCATGCGCACCAGGACGTGCCGTTCGAGAAGCTGGTGGAGGAACTGCAGCCTGAGCGCGACATGAGCAGGCCGTCTATCTTCCAGGTGATGCTGGCCCTGCAAAACATCCCTGCGGGAAAATTGCAATTGGGCGAGCTGCGGCTGTCCACATTCGAGCCGCACTCTGAGCCGATGGCGAAATTTGAAATCAGCCTGGATCTCATCGAAGACGATGGCCGGATCCATGGCTGCTTTGAGTATGCGAGGGACCTCTTCAGTCCTGAGACCATGCAACGGTTCTCGCGTCACTGGCAGGCGTTGCTGGAAGGGATTGTTGCCGAACCGGAACGGCCGGTTATGCAGATCACACTGCTCAGCGTTGCCGAGAAGCGCCAGATCCTGGAGCAATGGAATGCGCGCGAGGCAGAGTGCGGGCCGGAGAGCAGCCCGTATGAGTTGTTTGCGCGCCAAGCGCGCCTGCGTCCCGAAGCTTTCGCCGTTTCATTTGAGGGAAAGCGGCGGACTTATGCGGAGTTGGAGCAGCGAGTCCGTCAACTCGCGGATTATCTGGCAAGCTGCGGCGCAGGACCTGAGGTCCCGGTAGGTGTTTGCATCGAGAGAACACAGGACATCCCGCTCGCGATGCTGGCAGTATTCAAGGCCGGCGGCATTTACATTCCCATCGATCCTTTTTATCCAGCCGAGCGCATCAGCTACGTGCTCGGAGATGCGCAAATTGAAATCCTGCTGACGCACAAGACGGTCGTGAAATTCCTGCCGGCCTATTCCGGACGGGTGATCCAGTTGGATGGCGAGTGGGACCGGAACATAGAGCGGGACGCCGTTTCCGCTGTGAAGCAGCGGTTCGATGAAGGCGGCGCGTATGTCATTTATACTTCGGGCTCGACCGGAAAGCCTAAAGGCGTACTGGTCGAGAGCGGCGGGATCACGAGACATCTTTACAGTCTCAACTCCGTCTACGGAGTGTCATCTTCCGACAAGGTGTTGCTGGTCGCCTCCACGGTCTTTGACGTCTCGATCGCACAAACCCTTCTGGCCCTCTGTTTCGGCGCGCAACTGGAGATCTTGCCGGATTTCCGCAGTGAGGGTGTAGATCCCATTGCCTTCATGGCGGATTCATGCGCCACCGTGGCAGAGTTCCCGCCCGCATTATGGATGGCGTTCGCTCGTTCGTGGCCCAGGCTGGCGAATTCTCCGGCTCGGCTGGTGGTTGTCGGCGGTGAAAGCGTGCCTGCGGAAGGAGTTCAACAGTGGCGGCAGATAGTCCCGGACCGTATTGCGCTGGTGAATTCGTATGGCCCGACGGAAACCATCATCGAGTGCACGGAGCATTACTTCCCATGCAGGAGCGAGCAGCCGCTGGAAATTCTGATTGGCCATCCGCTGCCGGCCCGCTGGCTTTACGTTCTGGACGAATATTTCGAGCCACAGCCTGTGGGCGTGCATGGTGAACTGTTCATTGGCGGATCGGGAGTGGCGCGTGGTTACCTGGGACGTCCAGAACTGACGGCGGAGAGGTTCTTGCCGAATCCTTTCGGAATTCCAGGGTCACGGATGTACCGCTCGGGTGACCTGGTGTGCTGGCGGCCGGACGGAACGTTGAAGTTCATCGGACGGGCGGATCACCAGGTCAAGATCCGCGGCTACCGCATTGAATTGGGCGAAATCGAGGCGGTGCTGGCACAGCACGCCGGCGTACGCGAAGCTGCGGTGATTGTCCGCGGCGGAGGCGCCGGCAAACATCTCGTCGCGTGCGTTGTGGTGGATGATGCTATTCGGCCTGATGTAGACCAATTGCGCGCATATATCGCCGGCAAGCTTCCGGATTACATGCTGCCTTCGGGGTACGTGGTCGTGGACAAATTGCCGGTGAATGCGAATGGAAAGATTGATCGCAAAAAGCTGGCAACACTGGAGCCTGACTTGGGTCGCGCGCACGGCAGTGTGATTGCGCGGCTGCTGAACCCGATCGAGGAGATCCTGCGCGGAGTGTGGGAAGAGGTGCTGCAGCGCAGTCCGATCCAGGTGAAGGAGAACTTTTTCGAGCTGGGAGGACATTCGCTGTTGGCGACGCAGGTGGTGGCGCGGATCAGCGAAGCGGTGGGGGTGGAGGTGCCGTTGCGGCGGCTGTTCGAAGCGCCGACGATAGAGG
>JBAVUZ010000925.1:0-9597 GCA_049697035.1 Candidatus Angelobacter sp.
ACAAACATCTACCACATCGGGGCTGACACGAATACACTCATGGTGCCCATTCGTATTAAGAATAATAAAATCCTGAATCAAGGTTGGCTTGCACCATTTTGTGTGCCAATTTTTTTTCAACCTTCTCAGCACAGCTGCGGATTAATTAAGCTCTTCGAAGCTGCTCCTGCGACTACATTCTCCAGGGCCGCATTCACTTCGCTCAAGCCATAAAACTTCAAAGGGAGCGCCGACCAGGCGGAGGACCGTGAGGGATCTGTCATCAGCCGTACGGATTTGTAGAAATGCGAAAAGTCAGCGCCCCAGCAGCCTCGCACGTCGAGGTGCTTCTTATTCAAATCCAGGTGCGGATTGATAGATACGTCTCCCGCATTCGTGTATTGACCAACAATAACAACTCGTCCCGCGTCACGCGTAAAGCGCATCGCGTCAACCGCAGCTTGTGGATTGCCCGTGGCTTCGATCGTCACGTCGGCTCCTCTTCCGTCCGTAAGATCGCGGATCCACTCTAACCTTTCGGCTTCTGTACAGGTTGTGAAATCCTTCGTTTGATGCGCGCCTACCAGCCGTGCAACCTGCAGGCGGGCTTCCGGGGCTCCCAGGCAATAAACGCGATGTGCGCCACGTAGCAATGCGCAAATAATAACGGATATACCCACAGGACCACTTCCGAGTACCAGCGCTATGTCTCCGAGTGAAATCTCCGCGCGCTCCACTGCGTGTACTGCCGTCGGCAATGAACATCCGCCAGCCATGAATCTTTGCGAATCAACACCTTGCAGGCTTAAGCAGCGCGTATTCGGCTTAAGGTACACCGATTGGGCCCACCCGCCCGCCAAGCCATCGGCCACTCCGTAGGTGACTCCATAGACTTTCCTCTTCGGACAGCGTGTGCTTGCTTTTGCCACCGCGCAATACCAGCACACCCCGCATGTTCCATGCACATCGAGAAACGTGACCTCATCCCCTTCGCGAAATCTGCGATCATCGGAGTCAACCAAGCTGCCGCGTATTTTGCGCAAAACTCCCACTGAGACGTGCCCGGGAATAATCGGATAGGGTACCCCCGCCAGGTGCCCTGCATGCAAATGGATATCTGTGCCACAGACCTCGCTCAAGCGTACATCCAGGATTGCTGAGTTCATTTCCAGTTCGGGTTCTTCAAACTCACGCAACTGTATCGGAAGAAAGGGTTTTTCCATCACCGCTGCTAAGATTTTTTTCAAAGGGATACCTCAGCTTTCTGCGCGTTTACTGTGAGTGCCTGGTCCAGGCAAGGACTTTTGCCTAGCCTCGGCAGCCAGCATCAGAGAAACGAAACCAGCATTGTAAGATTCTGACATTCCAGTGCACTCCCCAAATTCCAGCCTCGATCAACCATAACTCGCCGAGTGCCCACATTTCAAAAAGATACAATGTAATTGCATTCGGCGTTCACTTTCCCCTTTAATGCCCTGACAATAGCAAAAGGATTTTTATGGCCTCGGTACCCGCATCCACGCAAACAGCTTCTACCCCTGCCATCGAGCATCCGCTGCGCAACCCCAACTATCGCCTTTGGTTGATCGGCGGCACAATATCGTTTCTCGGCGATCAGTTCTACATGGTGGCTCTGCCCTGGCTGATCCTGCAGCAGACGGGATCGGCAGTGGCCATGGGCACTGTCTTGATGGCAGGCTCTATTCCGCGCGCTCTTCTAATGCTCATGGGCGGCGTCCTCAGTGATCGCGTGTCTGCTCGCAAGATCATGATGACCACAGCCACTGCGCGTACTATCTGTGTGGCCGCGATCGGAATTCTCGTATGGTTTGGCGTTCTTCGCATGTGGGAACTCTATGCCCTGGCAATTTTTTTTGGCGTGGCCGATGCATTTGCCGCTCCCGCATCAACAGCTTACTTGCCTTCTCTGTTGCAGCCCGAGCAACTGGTAGCGGCATCCTCAGTCAGCCAGAGCACAGCGCAATTGACAACCATTGTTGGCCCGGTTCCGGCAGGATTTGTGATCAAAGCCCTGGGAGTAGCGTGGGCCTTTTTCGTTGATGCAGTGAGTTTCCTGTTTATCATCGGCGCACTCTGGAAGCTGCCCGATCCGCCTAAATCTGAGGCAGCCAAAAAAGCGGTATGGCCCGCGATTGCAGAGGGTATCTCTTACGTGGGAAGAGACGTGCCTTTGCGTTCGTTGATGCTGTTGGCCATGATGATGAACTTCTGCTTTACCGGCCCGGTTTCGATTGGTCTCACCTATCTCACAAAAAGCCGCTTCGGTTCGCCCGCCATTTTAGGAACTTTGATGTCGGCTGTCGCCGCGGGAAGTCTTTTAGGCGCGCTGCTGGCCGGTGTGTGGAAGATTCGCAGGCGCGGTGTTCTGATGCTTCTGGTGGCGGCGTCATTGGCCCCTTGCCTTGGATCCATTGGGCTCGTGGGCAGCGTGTGGCCTCTTGCCGGTGTGCTATTTGTGATCGGCGTTTTGGCCGCCTTGATGAACGTCCACATAAGCGCATGGGTGATGCAGCGGATCGATGCAGCAGTGCGCGGGCGAGTGGCAAGTGTGCTCATGCTCGCCAGCTTCGGAATCATGCCTATCTCTTTCGCCGTTGCCGGATTCCTGATTGCGTGGAACCTGAAGTTCACGTTTCTGATCGCCGGCCTGGCAATGTTGATAACTGCTGCCGGGGCGTCGTTGCATAAATCGGTCCGGGAGATTCAATAGAAAGCGTAATACAGAAAGCGTAATACCAAATTTCCAGGCGTCACCGCGAGTAAAGTATCTGAAGCAAATCCCAATTTGGGTCTACTTCTCGGTATGCAACTTCACATCTTTTTTATATTTCAACGGCACTAAGAAAAGTCTGAATCAGCCTGCCACAATGTATTGAATTCTAAAATCTGGAATGGTACTGTGCCCTTATGCAGTTTGATAAGGAGTTCCACAATGGTCCATGGCCGTGTTCTTGACTCGCTGAAAAATAACACTTTGAGAAAAAATTTAATCCATCACCCTTTTTTTGAAGCCGTCAGGTCCGACACGCTTGCTCGCAACGATGTTGCGGTTTTCTTAGGCCAATGGTGGCACCCTCTGCATTACTTCCCAAACTTTCTCTCCAGAAGTATTTCTGTTGTTCCCAACCTCGAGACGAAAACCGCGATTTGCGCCATTTTGTCCGAGGAACTTGGCGAAGGCAACTCAGAAAAGGCCCACGAGCGCATTTATATCGAGACCATGACTGCTGCCGGCTTCTCTCGGCAAGATGTCACTGAAGCTCCTCCTCTTGGCTCTACCCGCGACCTTGTACAAGGGTACGAACGCGCTTCCTCCGCGCCCCTCAGTGCGCTTGGTTTCATGTATGGAACTGAGGTGGCTGATCTGGCGATGGTTTCCGGAATCGGCGCAGCAGTGCGCCGAGTAACCGGCATGAAGAATCTTCCATGGGTGGACATTCACGTCCTTCAGGAGCCGAATCATGTCAACAAGGCGAGCGATGCTCTGGAACCGGAGCTTTCGGACGAACAGTATAGGAGTGTCGTCGCCAGTGCCGAAGAAATGTGGCGACTCTGGATCGCCTTCTTTTCTGAATTAACCCGGGTATTCGATCAAGATAGTATTGAGCAGCGCATGGCAGCAAAATGACGCAGACATATTAAAGTTGCAGAAATATCCGGGGGCGGTGGGCCGTCGGAAGCAGGTTCGTATAAAGCAAACGGCTCGCGGATTTCTCTTGCCGGTTTTTCGGCTATAGCTTCAATCAGAACGGGCAGACTTTCTAAATGGCTTTTCATTCATTTGCGAATCGGGATAGGGAGATGTAGCCAGGCTTACATCTAACTCGCACAGCGAAAGCAAAAGTAGCCGCGGCAATGGCTCTCGAAAATCACGAGAGGTTCTAACCAGAGTGCATTGGAAGGGCTTTGGGGGCCCTACTCAACGTCATGTGATTCACCCCAGCTGGCTCTTATCTGTCTCTTCAATAAACTTTTCAAGTTCGTGTAATTCCTCTTCATTCAATCCTGCCAGAGGAAACGCTGATGATGCCACCTTCGGATCTTCCGGAATGGTTGTGGCCACCGTTTCTGTACCGACTGCGGCTCGCGCGAGTTCTGCAACCGTCTGGTTTTGAAAAAGCTGTTGTGGGGTAAGGGAGAAACCCTGCCGGTTGATTTGCGCGATGATTTGTATGGCCTGCACTGAATCGCCACCGAGTTCGAAGTAGTTATCGTGAATACCTACTTCTGCAACCCCCAATACTTTTTGCCAGCTTTCTGCAATCTGCATCTCCAAAGTATCTCTCGGAGCCACATAAGCATTTTGCATCTCAGGGCGTGGATGCAGCGTGTATGACAACAGCGATTCTGCAGTTTTTTCCACAATGCCCGCCAGCAACTCACTCTTGCTGGCGTCGGCAATGGATGCATGCAAGTCTTTCGTGGAAACAATGATCTGCGGTAACTCCGCCGCACTTAAAATGTATCGAAAAGCTTCCTGACCTTCTCTGGGCGTGATGCCTTGCTGTAAACTGGCTGCATATGCTCCCGCAACTACTCCTTGCGTAATCCCCGCCCCATCAGCCGCTGGGCGCTTTTCTCGCTGGTCGAGCCTGTTGCCAAATACTCTATTCGAAATGTCGCCCGTGATTCTCTTTTCTGAGAATTCTTCTATTGTCACCAGTTCGTCTCCATGTTCGTTCATCAGCAAAATATCGAATGCAATTATTTCCTGCTTCTGTTCTGCATCAGGGCGAAGACGAATATGCACACAAATTTTTTTTTCCAGCGGTGCATGGATAAGAAGACGGCGATAACCCAATGGAATAAAAGATCCTTCAGCAACCAGAAAACGTTTAGCCAGAGCCACTCCCCGGTCCAGCAGTACTGGATGAAGTTTTAATTCTGCAAGCTCAGAAGTGAACTCTTCCGGCAATTTCAAAAAGGCCAGCAACTCGTCCTTGCCGACAAGCACATCGCTATATACACGCCATCGTGCTCCCATGGCCTTATCGACCCATTGATCTTCAGCATGGACTTCCCGCAGCTTGCACCTCATGGCCATTTCATCAAGCGGATGTCGTCTCGCCGCCCCAGAATCAAAAGGCGCAACGGTTGCTGAGGCATGCTCGCGCCATCCGGAAATATCATCATCTCCTTTGCTCAATACCCGAAAAATATATTTCTTTTGCTCAGCCTCAAGCACCACCTTTACTTGCCTCTGCTCCTGCTGACGGAAATGGAGTGGTTCAATAAAGAAAGCATCCGTTATCTCAATGGCGCCGGATTCGTGTGTTCCTGCAGCCGCGCGGGCCATCTCCAGATAAGCAGCGCCGGGCATTACTGCTTCACCAAGGACACGGTGTTCGTCCAGTGTCCAGTGTGAACTAACACTCAACCTCTGGGTAAAGGTGTCCCGCTGTGATGACTCCACTGCATGTTGTCCCAAAAGAGGATGGAAAACTTTCTGGACTGCTGCTCTCTCCGCCCTAACTCCCCATTCAGCAGCCTTCCTGGCCAGCATTCCAACGTCCTGCCACGCATCCCAGTTCACAGAAGTCATGGGAACAGAATGATTCGCCCGGCAATGGTGAGCATAAACATCCATAAATGCCGCGGCGGCGCAGTAATCTACCTGGCCAAACCCGCCCAGAATAGAAGCGCGTGAAGAACAGACGATAATGAAATCCAGCAGCATGTCCTGGAAGGCGGATGCAATAAGCATTGTGCCCCTTACCTTCGGGGCAAGTACAGCAGAGGCAGATTCTCTGGTCTTTAATTGTGCAATGCCGCCACCCGGGACTCCCGCGCTATGGATAACGCCATGAATTTTTCCAAACTTTTCTGTTGCCGCGGTAAGAGCGGCGCTTAATTCCGCATGGCTGCTTACATCGGCAGATATAACCATTATCTCTGCCCCGCTTTTCTCCAATGAAATGAGCTTTTTGATTTTGAGGCCAGTCAAATCTTCTTCATCATGGGTTTCCAGCCAGCGAGTCCAGGTTTCACGAGCTGGGAAACTTGATCTGCCAACTAAAATGAGCCTGGCCTTCACTGAATGGGCCAGTTGCTCGGCAAGCGTTAGCCCTATGCCTCCCAGGCCACCGAAAATCAGGTAAGTGCCTTTGTCGCGCAATATGGTCGACTCATCAGTTGGCGGCATCAAGCGCAACGGCTCAAAAATCTGCACCCACCGATGCCCTTTACGATACGCCACAACTTTTTCTTCCGTTGCGGACGCAAAATCAAAAAGAAGATGCGCCCAGAGTGACGTATCAGGGTTCTGTCCGGGAAGAATATCGACGTCTATATGCCGGCATGAGATGTTCGCATATTCCTGAGGCACAACCCGGCACGGGCCAAGCAATGTCGCCCTTTCGGGCTGGATTGTCCTATCTCCGATGACGTCATAGAGATAATTAGAAATCAACAGGAATTCCGTAGTGGGTGATGCACTAAGAACGCCAACTGCTCGCGCTAAAAATAGTGGACTCCAGAAACTCAGATCAATGTCTGGATGAGAAGAACCGTCACCCATGGAATCAGTGAGATTCCATAAATGGATGATCTTGCCTGGAAATTGATCGCTCTTATGCAAACTCTTTAGCATGAGTTCATAATCTTCGCCAATTTCAGGACGAATAGTAAAAGCCTGGCCACTGTGCGAATATCGCTGGCCTTTCCTGACTGTAAACACCACGGCGCTATGCCGGTGCAACTCTTCAACAATCTTTAGCCCCCAGCCGTATTGGTCCAGAAATATCAGCCAGGGCTGCTCTTGGAGCGCCGACGGTTTTTTGACTAGGGGAACCCGCTTCCATGAAGGCCCGTAGAACCATTTGCCAATTTCCGCTTTCTTTTCTAGAAGTGCAGCGTTCGCTTTAGATTGTGCCCGAGCTTCAATCCAGTACCTCTTCCGCTCAAATGGATACGCGGGCAGTGCAACGCGTGTGCGTTGCTCATGCTGGTAGAATCCTGGCCATTCAATCCGAACGCCCGCGACCCAGAGCTTTCCAAGAGTATTAAGAAGAACAGCGTCATCGTGGGTAGGGTCTTCCGCATGGCGCAAAGAGCTAAAAACCAACTGCCGCGCGTTGCGATTGGGATTTTTGCGAACAAGTCCACTCAGCGTCGTGCCCGGGCCAACCTCAAGGAGTATTAAATCCTGCCCCTGCAGCAATTCCCGCAGACCATCGCCAAAACGGACAGTCTCCCGTAAGTGCCGCACCCAGTATTCAGGATTGGTTGCTTCATTTGACGCAATCCAGGTGCCGGAAAGGTTTGAAATGAATGGCACCTGAGGTGGATGGAATGAAACTTGGTTACATGCATCACGAAATGAACCAAGAATTGGCTCCATCATTGCTGAATGGAAGGCATGTGAAGTGGCCAATCTGCGGCAGGATATACCGGCATCAGAAAGCTGCACCTCAAACTTTTCCACCAAATCGCTATCGCCACTGACAACACAGGAATCAGGACCATTGATTGCCGCCAATTCCAGGCCTTTGGTCAGTTGGCAGATGACTTCTTTTTCTGGCTTTTGAACGGCCAGCATTGCGCCTGCCGGCAAAGTCTGCATGAGTCGCCCACGTATGGCGACCAGGCGTAGCGCATCTTCCAAAGATAAGACACCAGCCAGACAAGCAGCCACATATTCCCCAACGCTGTGGCCGATCATTGCTTTCGGCTGGATTCCCCATTGCATCCACAGGCGCGCCAGGGAATATTCAACTGCAAACAGGGTCGGCTGGGCGATCTCTGTTTGCGTAAGCGTGGAACTGGCTTTATTGCTGGAATTTCTGGGATAGAGCACGTCGAGCAAATCAAAACTAAGATACGGCCGGGCAAGCATGGCACACCGCTCTAGTTCACGGCGAAAATCAGGCTCGCTCTCATAGAGACCTTTGGCCATTTCCGCGTATTGGGCGCCTTGTCCCGGGAACATGAATGCCACTGAATAATTTTTATCCTCATTCAAGCCAGTGAAGGTATGCGAGGAATCCAGCGTCCTTAATGCATTGACAGCATCTTCATGATTGCGGCACAGAACCGTACGACGATGCTTTAATTCGCGGCGGCCGGTCTGCAACGTGTACGCTACGTCAGCAAGACTCACACTTTGTTTCTGCCGCTCCAGGAAAGAAGCCATGCTATTTGTAGCTGATTCAACAGCGTTTGCGGTCTTTGCGGAAAATACAAGCAGTTGGTATGGTCTGGTTTCTGTGCTGGAGCTTACGGTGGGCGCTTCTTCCAAAATGGCATGCGCATTGGTGCCGCCAATACCAAAGGAGCTAACCCCGGCACGACGGGGCGCTTGAACATTCCACGTTCGCAACTGTTTGTTCACAAAAAAAGGGCTATCTGCGAAATTGATTTCAGGGTTCGGTTGCTCAAAGTGCAGGCTCGGCAGCAACATTTTATGTTTAAGGCTGAGAACCGCTTTGATTAGCCCGGCAATCCCGGATGCAGCATCCAGATGACCGATGTTGGTTTTGAGCGAGCCTATAGCACAAAAGGATTTCCTGTTTGTGCTCTGCCGGAAGACCTGGTTGAGCGCAGCAATTTCAATAGGATCGCCCATTCTGGTTCCAGTGCCATGGGCTTCAATATAACTGATCGTATCTGGCTGCACTCCGGCCACTATTTGTGCTTCAGCAATTACCTGCACCTGACCTTCAACGCCCGGGGCCGCGTATCCCGCTTTTAATGATCCATCATTGCTAACCGCAGATCCGAGAATCACTGCCTCAATGTTGTCCCGGTCACGCAAAGCGTCTTCCAGCCTTTTGAGAACTATTACGCCTGCGCCATTGCCCGTCACAGTGCCCTGGGCAGCAGCATCAAAAGCGCGGCAGTGGCCATCCGGTGAAAGTATCCCGCCTTCGCGATATAAATATCCGGCCTTCTGTGGCAATGAGATTGAAACGCCTCCGGCAAGCGCCATGTCCGATTCAAAGCTGATCAGGCTTTGACAGGCCATGTGCACCGCAACCAGAGAGGTGGAACAGGCCGTTTGAACTGTGATGGCCGGTCCTTTTAAATTCAGCCTGTAGGCGACATTCGTTGCGAGGTGGTCCGGACGATTGCGGATCGAAGTTTCAAAAAAACCGACGGAATCAAGCAATTCGCGATTTGAAAGGAGATTCGCAAAAAGATAGTGGCTGAAACCGCTGCCGCCAAACACGCCAATCGGCCCTTGAAAACGATCTGGATCATAACCTGCCACCTCGAGCGCTTCATAAGCGCATTGCAAGAAGAGACGCTGCTGTGGGTCAGATAGCTCTGCTTCTCGTGCCGTGTAGCCAAAAAAAGAGGCATCAAACAAATCAACGTCGTCGAGAATTGCTTTCCGCTTTACGTACCGCGGATCTTGTAGCAGCGCAGGGTCCGTATCCACCAACTCCAACTCCGAATCCACAAAAGTTGAAATAGATTCCACACCTTCAGACAAATTTCGCCAGAATTCACCCAGGTTCTTTGCGCCGGGAAACCGCCCCGCCATGCCAATAATGGCAATCGGTGGTAGTGAGCCGCTATTTTTTGAGTCATTCATACGGAAGCATCCTTAATCATCTACTGACCCGACTTGCTGCGGTAATACGTTTGCTGGCGCGC
>JBAVUZ010000926.1:0-2064 GCA_049697035.1 Candidatus Angelobacter sp.
GCTGCACGCGGGCCTTGACGTTGACAAGTTCGCGCCGCGCCTCTCTTTTTTCTTTAACGCACACAATAACTTTCTTGAAGAAGTGGCCAAGTTCCGCGCTGCCCGGCGTATGTGGGCGCGCATCATGAAAGACCGTTTCCACGCCAGGAATCCCAAGTCGCTGATGCTGCGCTTTCATACGCAGACTGCCGGATCAACGCTTACGGCGCAGCAGCCGGAAAACAATATCGTCCGCACGGCCTTGCAGGCGATGGCGGCGATGCTGGGCGGAACGCAGTCACTGCACACCAACGGCTTTGACGAAGCGCTGGGCCTGCCGACGGAAGAGGCCGCGCGCATCGCGCTGCGCACGCAGCAGATCGTGGGACACGAAACCGGCGTGGCCAATACTATCGATCCGCTGGCCGGATCTTATTACATTGAATCGCTGACCAGCGAGATTGAGCGCCGCGCCCAGCTTTATCTGGACAAGATTGAATCGCTCGGCGGAACGCTGCGGTCGATCGAGCAGGGATATATCCAGCAGGAGATCCAGAACGCAGCTTACGATTTTCAGCAGGGCGTCGACCGGCTGGAGAACGTCGTGGTCGGCGTGAACCGCTTCCAGGGTGAGGGCGACCGCAGCGTTCCGGTGCTGCGCATTGACGAAGCTCTTGAAGGCCGCCAGGTCGAGCGCTTGCGCGCCCTGCGCGCGCGCCGCGACAAAACAAAGTGGGAGTCCGCCATCCGCGCCGTGGAAGACGCCGCCCGCAGCGGCCAGAATCTCATGCCGTCCATCATCCATGCGGTGGAGAGCTATTGCACCGTGGGCGAGATCTCTGACACGTTGCGTCGCGTCTTCGGCGAGTATCAGGAAACTGTTGTGATCTAGGAAAACCTTACCGCGGATTAACGCGGACCAGGAAAATGGCGCTGTCATTTCCCGTTCAAGAAAGCTTCCAGCACCTCAATATACTTTTCCGGTTCCTCATACGCAGGCAGATGGCCGCTCTGCTCAAAGAACACGACCTTGGCTCCGGGGATGGCGTGCCCCAGCCGCCACGCCGTCAGCGGAGCCACGTTCATGTCATAGCGGCCGTCGATCACCAACGTGGGAAACTTGAAGCCCGCAAGCTTGGGCGTGAGGTCAAGATCGGCTGTCGCTTTGGCAACGGCTTCACCCACGGCAGGCTCATAGCCAAGATCACCCATGCGGCTCATGTAGGCGTCGCGCTTTTGCGGGGAATAAAAGATCATGCGGAAATGGTTGCGCAGGCTGGCGCGGGCCGCTGCTTCGGTCTCGGGGCCAAGCTTTTGCGCTTCCTGCTTGTTTTCTTCTTCGATATCGGGAAAGACATCGGGCAGCAGGTGGACGATGCTCTGCCATGAAGGGCCGGGAGAATCGGAGAGTATCAGCTTCGCCACGTGCTCAGGATGCGCGGCGGCATAAGCCATGGCGACAAGCCCGCCGTAGGAATCACCCAGCAGTGCAAACTTCTCAAGACCAAGGGTCTGGCGTACGGCGTCAAGGTCAGCGACTTGCGAATCCATTGTTTGTGAGACACCAGTTTGAGAAGCGCCATTTTGCATGCGCTTGGATCCCCCGGTGCCGCGCTGGTCATATAAAACGACAAAACGGTTCTTTCCGATGCGCTGCCATAGGTCATTCTGCATCATGTAAGCGTGTGAGAGTCCGGGGCCGCCATTGACGGCGATGATGGGAAGCGCGGTTCCCTTTGCGCCAAAAGTTTCATACGCGAGCTCAACCTGCTCGGTGTGAGCCACGCCGGTGGCGTGAGGAACGGTCTGGGCCGGGAGTGTGGACCAGAGAAGAAGGAAAGCAAGGAGCAGTTTGATCAATGGATGACCTCTTGGACAAGGATTTGAAGAGGGTAGCAGAGATTTAAGGAAGGTAGCAGATTAAAGTAAGGTAGTAGATTAACCCTTGGCATCCGAATCAGGGCTTTTGCGGCGATTGGCTCAGACGCGCGCGGATAGCGTAAGGCTCGGCGCGTAATCCGATCAATCCGACTGTGGAGTTCCGAGCACCGAGCGTCAATTTAGCTTGCTGGTTGGTTTTGAAGC
>JBAVUZ010000927.1:0-4204 GCA_049697035.1 Candidatus Angelobacter sp.
GCGGGATTCAGTCGATCAATACCACGGTCAGGAACTTCGAGCAGCAAGTGGTGTGGCCGGTCACGCTCATCAATCAGACTCGGGCTGAGGTGTCGCAGGTGCGCTCTCAATTCACCAGCCTGGCTGGGCAAATTCAGAGCATTCCGACCAATAGCGCCAGCCTGGCGAATCCGAAACAACTCGAAGCACTGCTGCGCAGTCGACAAGCCGGCAACCTGGGCCAGATCAGCGCGTCTTACACACAGGTTTATCAGGCGCTTCCCCAGGCAAATCAGGCGACACCAACGCAGAGAAACCTCATGGATGTGGACGATGCGCTTGCGCTTGGTGCGCTCAAGACGGCAACAGCTTCAGATCAGGCCAGCCAGCAAATGTTGAGTGTGGCCGATGGGCTTGAGCAGCAGGCTGCGGTGTCCGCACCTGGAAGCGCGTCTATTTTGACCGCTCAAGCCCAGGCCGCCAATCTCCAGAACCAGGCGATGCTGCAGCGCATGCTTGCGGCTGAATTGCGTCAAGAAGCTGCAAGGCTGGCGCACACAAATGCACTCCGCAAACAAAGCGCGGACGCAAACCGGACGCTTCGGAACAACTTGCAGCAGATCTTGAGCAGGTAGAGGTGAACTTATGAACTTGAAAGCGATGAAGGAATCTGCAAAACGGGCTTGGCCGGCCTTGAAATGGAAAGTAATCTTCGTTACCGCGGTGGCGTTTGTGCTGATACTGGCGCCATTCACCGCAAGGGGACAGCTTGGACTTGATCCCTGTTGCGCCATTATCTCTGTCGGCCTCAACACGATCTCGAGTCTCCTAACGAATGTTGTAGCCAAGCCCCTGTCGCAGATCCAGCAGATCCAACAGCAGGCTGCAAACTTTCAGCAGCAGGTGATCTACCCGACAACGGCCATCAACAATGCTCGCGGGTTAGCCTCACAACTGCAAGGCCAACTACGCCAGATCAACCAGTTGTATCGGCTGCCCATTAACAGCGCCACTCTGCCGTCGCCGCAACAATTGGAGCAAGCCCTGCTATCGCACAATCCGCAGACCCTCGGGCAGGTAAGCCAGAATTACGCCGCTGTGTACGGTACCGTGATGACGCCGGCAGATGCCCCACAGCCGATTCGCGATCTCGTAGACATGAGCGATGCAGAAGCACAGGCGGCACTCAAAAAGGCGGTCGAGTTGGATGCACTGGCGGATGTCGAGCTGGCTGCGGCCGATCAGATCAATAAGCAAATCCAGAATGCAGCCCCTGGAAGCGCACCGATCCTCGAAGCCCAAGCTTCCGCGTGGCTGGTCCGCGCGAATGCTTACACGCAGTCGGCGATGGCCGAGCTGATACGCGTGCGTTCAATTGACCTCGCCAGCTCCGGCGCGCAACTCAAATTCAGCGCAACGGATGTGAACACTTTGCGCAACAACACCAGCCAAACCCTGCAGCGGGGGTCGCAATAGTCATGTTTTATTTTCAGCAATTGCTCAACCAGGGCCTGAATGGGATCGACAAGACGGCGATGATAACGACCGTCGTCGGAATCGGCTACACCATCCTGGTTGTGGGCTTCCTCATTGGTCTTTATCAGGCGGCTCTGCGCGGCGGCGATGTGCAGTCGCTCGCCATAACTGGAATCAAATACCGTGTCGTCGCCATCATTCTGGCCAACTGGAGCACGGTGTTTCGCGAGGTTAACGACTCGTTCAACCAGGTGGCGCAATTCATTGATAACAGTTCTGGCGCCGGCGATATGTTCCTGAGCTGGTTCGATCAGCTGAAACAACAGTTCGCGAACAACGGCGCAAACTCCATCCTGCCATCGATAACAGCGAGCTTTGCGGCCATTACCACGGCACTGATGGTCCTCCTGGCCTACATCATTTACGCAATGATGGTAGTGATCTTCGCTTTCTTCTATGTGCTTTACGGGTGCGTCCTTTATGTTCTGGGGCCTTTGGTCCTGGCTTTACTTCCAATGGCTGGAGTTGGCCAACTCGCGAAGAGTTATGCCACCAATCTGATGATCTGGAACGCCTGGGGCATCTTGTACGCAACGTTTGGTTCTCTCATTACGGCCATCCAATTCAACCGGGTGGACGAAGTGATGAATCAGGGTTTCCTCCAGGGATTCTTCCGGGGATCATCCGACGCCACCGTTCTGGGCATGGTCAGCATCTTCTATGCATTGGCCCTTGGCCTGATTCCATTTATTGCAAAGAAGTTGATTTCCGGGGACGTTGGTGCGACAGCAGGTTCGCTGGTAAAGGCGGCAGCGACAGCGGCGGGCGCGCTGATCTCGGCGGGCGCTGGTTTTTCAGTCGGAGCTGGAGCTGCATCAGAAGCAGCACCAGCGATGGCCTCTGCAGGCGTCGGCGCATCGGCGGGTGCCGGGACCAGCGCCATAGCATCCTCTTCTGCGCCTCCCCCGCAACCAAGTCTTGCACAGACGATTCGCGCTGGCGTCATGAGTGCGGTGCAAGGGACCGCCCCAACAGCTCCTTCGTCAAATGGGGGCGAGAGCGCACAGCAAGCCGCGACGCCTAGTTCAGGCGCTTCCAGTGGAGGCAGCACGCCACGCAGGTCCCAGTCTTCCAGTGGATTTCGGCCAGTGGGTGTCACTCAGACAGTGGCGTTCCATGCCGGAAGATTCGCCGGCGGGATCGTGAGCGGCAACGGCAAGAAAGGCGATGGGGCTCACGAGAATGGGTGAGTTGGAAAGGAAGGTTAGCAATGTTGCCATGGTATCGCGGTCCGATTTACGAGCCCAAGGACAGCCGCTTTCGTCCGTGGAATATCAGCACGCTGATTGCATTTTTCATCGGCAGATTTTTCGGCCGTCTGTTTCGAAGCAGGAGAAAAAGTCATGTGGTTAAAAAAGACAGATCCTAGAGAGAAGGAGCAAGCTCCGGAAAAACTTCGCTACAGCCGGTACTACGAACACGACGGCGCATTGCGTGCATATGCGAACCGCGCGATGGTGTTGGCGTTCATTTGCGTGCCGACAACCCTATTGGCCGTTGCCATGGCCGCGTATGTACGCCTACAGCCGCCTACTGTAATTAGGGTTGATTCGAGTGGCTCCGCAAGCGTCCTCAGTGACAAGCCGGGAGCTGCAAGGCCAGTGCTGGTCTCTCAGGGTGCAAACGCGGAACCCAACGACTTTGAAAAGAACGCTTATGTGCGGCTCTTTCTGGACCGCTACTTAAGCTTCTCGCCCGACAGTGTGAACCGAAACTGGGCTGACGGGCTGAATATGATGACCACCAACTTACGGCGGGCCACCCTGGCGACCATTGAAAAGAACAATGTGGTCGGAAAGATTCAGGACGAGCAGATCACATCGGTCTTCCACCTCCGGTCGCTCGAACCGGCGAAAGATGACCCGCTCAGTTTCACGGCGTTTGGAGTGAAGGAGGTCCACCGCGTCCGCGACCACCAGGAAACCACCGACAAGCTGGTCGGCGAATTTCATATTCGCCTGATTACCGAGCGACGCTCGGAGGCCGACCCCAATGGTTTGCTTATCGCGGAATACGGCGAGCGGTTGATTGAAGGAGAACGCAAGGACGCGATCGTGCGCGATACATCTCTTAGCAACATGAATTGAGGAACCACCATGGATCCAACGAAAGCAGCAAATGACAACACAACCGGACCCTCAGAGAGGAACGGCCGCCGCCGCCGCTGGGAGATGACCAGCGAGAACGTGCGCTATTTCCTTCCCAAACCGGGAAGTTCCGGCGAGAAACCGGAACTCGGGCAGGAGATGGCGAGCGAAGGCGAAGCATTAGTGCAGGCATTCAAATCCGGCCAGGTGTTTTACACCCTGGTCGCATGGAAGGCGGTGCCCGAGATAAACGGAAATGAACCGAAGATTGTGAAACAGGCTTTGTCCCGAAGCTGAACACGGGACGCGAGTTGGCACGAGTTTTCAAAAGAGACCAACAAGCTCGTCGAGCTTACGGTCCTTTGAAGACCCTACACATTTCATGTAGGGAGATGTGCTGACCCGGCTCTAGTCGGTGCCTGGCCAGAAACCCAAAACCAGGGAGGCCAGGCAGACAGAGTGTACGGGGAAAGCAAAAAAAGCCCCTTAGTCAATGCCGGGTTTCCCGCAGCAAAAACTAAGGAGCTTTGTTAATCATGGAAAAGTATAGCAACAAGACGAACAAGTTTTCAATCGAGCAGGTTGTTACGCTTGACATCGAT
>JBAVUZ010000928.1:0-5551 GCA_049697035.1 Candidatus Angelobacter sp.
TCCCGAGACGTTTTGATTGAGGTCGCACCGATTGCGGACGCTCAGCCGTGCAGCCGTAGCCTGCATGAGTTGCATCAACCCGACTGCTCCCTTCGGTGACACAGGGCATCTACGCCATCCTGACTCCTGCTCGACCACAGCACGAACGAATTCCACCGGCACGTTGTAATGACGCGCGTACGCGGTGACGTAGTATTCAGCCTCACGTCTGTGGTCGTCGCCCGTTCCTGCGTAGCAGAAATGCACTGAGAGCAGACACAGAAATAGCGCGCTCCATTTCATTGCTAAATCGCCTCCGCGCTATACTGCTGCGCGTCATAGACCAAACTCGCCCATCCGTCCCGCAGCATCAGTTTTCTCCGGTCGGCTTCTGTCTTTGCCAGCAATGGCAACAGAATGTCCCGCATCTCGGGCGTAATTCGTTCTTCTCCAAGCACTTCGAGTGCTTGGGCAAGATCCAGCATTTCCGAGATCGATGGCGGCTTCTCCAAGCTCCATCCGCGCAGTGCTTTGGCGAGCCCGGCCATTCCCTGATGAAACTCTGGACTTTGATTGGGTGTGCGCATGCGAAGGATCTTGGCTTCGACTTGGGGCGTAGGGTGCTCGATGCGCAAGTAGAAGCTCCTGCGTCTTAAGGGATCGCCAATCCGTCGTTCCTCGTTCGAGGTAAGTACAACAAAGGGAATGCTTTGTGCTTTGACGACGCCGAGTTTGGGAATGCTCAGCCGCCACACACTGAGCACCTCTAACAACATTGCCTCGAATGCGCCGGAGACCTTATCAAGCTCGTCGATGAGCAGAACGCAGGGCTTCTCGTATTCGAGCGCCCGCAGCAATGGGCCGGCCGTGAAAAACTTTCTCGTGTGCAGCTCTGCTTTGATGCTTTCCCATTCCACCGCATCTGACTTTGAGCGCAGCTCGACCGCCATTCTCTGTAGCGCCCCATCAAACTTTCCGATGGCTTTCTCTTCGTTGATGCCTTCAAAGCACTGTA
This sequence comes from Candidatus Angelobacter sp., assembly GCA_049697035.1. Classification (GTDB taxonomy): domain Bacteria; phylum Acidobacteriota; class Terriglobia; order Terriglobales; family Acidobacteriaceae; genus Angelobacter. Next base: position 995 of record JBAVUZ010000928.1, read on the forward strand.
AGCGTTCGACTTCGGTATTGGTCGCTTTGGCAACGGCATAGGCCAGTTCCGTCTTGCCGCTTCCCGGAGGTCCTTCCAGCAATACAGGTTTGCTCAATCGGTTAGCCAGATACACAACCGTTGCAATTATTTCATTCGTGATATAGCCAACTGAAGCAAGTGCCTCCTCAGTCTGCTTGGGAAACAGGAACACGGCGACTCCTTGTCTTTGCGACCTTGATAGGCTGCGTGACAACGAAGAACCTAAGGCCAAAAAACAGCTCGGTCAAATTTGCTTTGAGGAAATGACATTTATTTGACCGAGTTTCAGACCTGTTTTACACATGCTGGCGTATCTCCTGAAGTCTTAGCGGGGGATTGCATAAGGATTTATTCAATATGCCAACAGCAAAAAAACCGGAGCTCTCTCGGGGATCCAGGGCACAGATGATGGAGACTGTGGCGTCACCTACGGGAGTTAGCGTCACGAATTTCCCGAAAGCTGTGAGAAGCGCACGCCACGAACCCGTTGAGAAATGCCGCCGTGTGCGCTCGAATGACATTCTAGAATCGGGCCAGACCACGGCTCCCGGTGGCGAGTGGCTCACCACAAATGAGGCGGCACAGTACCTTAAAGTAAAGGCCCGGACCTTACTGCTATGGGCACGTCAAGGAAAGTTGAAGGGCTACACCCTTTCCGGCGTTAAACGGCACGTTTGGCGATTCCGGAAGATTGATCTCGATGCTACCCTAGAAGTGCCATCCGTGCGCCCTGAAGAAAGGATGGTTCAATGAGAAGGGCAGCACGGTTTAAAACTGGAAGTGTGGTTTTTGATAAGAGACGTAAGACTTGGTATTTCCTCTGGTGGCAAAACGGAAAGCGACGCTCAACACTGATCGGCACTCTTCGCGAGTTTCCAACAAAGAGTTCCGCCCAGCGCGCAGCGCAACCTCTCCAGAAGTCACTGGATGTTCCAAAAGCAACTGCAGAGGTCGAGACCATTAACGCACTCGTAGCGCGTTACAAGTCGGAGAGGTTGCCCTCGCGTAAATCAACAGCGCGGGTATATCGCTCGTGGTTGGACAACTACGTCGTGCCGCATTGGGGACACAAGGCTGTTGCCGCAGTTCAGCCGCGCGAAATAGAACTGTGGCTGAAGCATCTGCAGTTGTCGCAAAAAAGCAAATCCCATGTCAGGAACATGTTTCATCTCCTGCTGGAGTTTGCGATGTGGTGCGGCATCATCGAACTCGCCCGGAACCCGATCGATCTCGTGGTTGTGAAGGGCGCCAGCAAGAGGATCCGTGCTCCGCGCAGCCTGACAGTTGAGCAGTTCAGAAAACTCTTTGAGCAACTGAAAGAGCCATTCAAGACCATGGCAATGGTTAATGTCTGCTTCGGTCTACGCATCAGCGAGTGTCTCGCATTGCAGTGGTCCGATGTGGATTGGCTCAACGCAACGCTACGCATTGAGCGAGGCATCGTCGAAAGAAATGTGGACGATGTAAAGACCGATGGTTCTCGGAAGTCGCTCAAAATCGCTGCTGAATTGCTGGAACGGCTGAAGACGTGGAAACAAACTACCAAGTTCTCGGGGGATGGGGACTGGATCTTTGCCAGCCCATTGAAATTGGGCCGGCTACCCTATTCCTACACCGGAGTCTGGCGGGAGTTGCAGCGGGCTGCGAAGGCGGCAAACATCGGGCATTTGGGCACGCACGCATTCCGTCACACGTACCGTTCATGGCTCGACGCAGTCGGGACGTCAATTGCTGTTCAGCAGAAGCTGATGAGGCACTCCGACATCCGTACCACCATGAATATCTATGGTGACGTGGTTACCGACGAGATGGCTCTGGCGAACAGTAGGGTCGCGGAGCTTGTGTTGAAGCCGGTCAATTAACGGATTGCCAACGGATTGCGGAGCTTTGTAAGTCGTTGAAAGATTGGCTCCTCAGGTAGGACTCGAACCTACAACCCTTCGGTTAACAGCCGAATGCTCTGCCATTGAGCTACTGAGGAGTGGGCAAACAGGCCGCCAGAGGGATGGTCGGCCGCTTGAGTTGTCTTCTTAAAAATAGCACGCATTTGGAGCGTTTAGCAATCATGAAATCTGGGCTCAAGGCCGCCTCAGTGTTTCCCTTTAGCCGCGTCAATATTCCGTGCGTGCGCAACCCATAAGGAAAAAACAATCATGCGTTGCGCGGCAGCAAATCATGGGAATCGTTAATATTAAAACTGCATTATCAGCACCAGTCTTCAGTGCAAAACTTTTCGCATTGAGAATCGAATGACGAATCATCTCCATGAGTAAAGAATCCAAACGTTCAGATTTGATATCCGCCGCTCCGCTTGAAAACACACTTGAATCTTCAGCCCAAGCCTCGGGGCAAGCCCTACGCAGCGCCCCACCTGAAGCCCCGCCTGCAGCAAAGACCATGACGGTCATCGACGACTACCATGGCCTGCAGGTCGCTGATCCTTATCGCTGGCTGGAAGATTCCTCCGCGCCGGAAACCCGGCAGTTTGTCGCGGCCCAAAATGCCTACACGCGCAGCGTGCTGGAGAATATTCCCGGTCGCGATAAGCTGCGCGGTCGCGTGGAACAGCTTTCGACCATCGGACGCGTGGCTTCGCCGCGCATTGGCGGCAACACATATTTTTATGAGCGGCGCGATGGCCGGCAGAATCAGGCCGTAGTCTATGCGCGCCAGGTGCGCGACGGCAAAGCTCTTCAGGCAAACGACCGTGCGCTGATTGACGTAAATGCTCTTGCGCCGGACGGAACCATCGCGCTCGACTGGTGGTACCCGTCTGAAGACGGCAAATATGTTGCGTTTGGCACATCGCCGAATGGATCAGAGTTGAGCACGCTGCAAGTAATTGAAAGCGCCACAGGCAGGCTGCTGGCGGAAGGGATTGAGCGCACCCGCGCCGCCAGCGTGGCGTGGTTGCCGGACAGCTCAGGCTTTTATTACACGCGTTATCCGCGACCCGGCGATGTCCCGGCCGGAGAGGAAATGTATAACCGCCGCGTCTTCTTCCACCAACTTGGCTCGGCTGGCAACGCCGATGGGATGCATGATCCTCTGATCTTTCCCGCCGATGGCATTGAGCTTGCGCCTCAGCAATGGCCCTACGTTTCCATCTCCAATGACGGACGGTGGCTGCTGGTGGATGTGAGCGAAGGCTGGACCAAAACGGAGCTTTACCTAAAAGATCTTTCCATAACCGACCCTTCCTTAGGAAATCCAGCAGCGCCGCAAGGCCGGTTCCAGCGTATCACCACCGGCGGAAATTTTATTTATCACGGTAAAGTTCTTGATGGCCACATCTACATCACCAGCAATGAAGGCGCGCCAAGATTCCGGGTCTTGAAGGCCCCCTGTGCCGCGCCGGAACGCCCAAACTGGAAAGAAATCATCCCGGAGTCCGACGCGGTGATTGAAGGCCACGCCGCCGTCATCGCCAGAAAACTCTTTGTGCACTCCATCAAGAACGCCAGTTCCCAGCTTAGCCTGTTCGATCTTGACGGCAAGCCGCAGGCGCAGGTCGCAATGCCGGCGCTGGGAAGCATCCTTGATCTGGGCGGAAACTGGAACAGCCACTCAGGATTTTTTGGTTTTGTATCGTACGCGGTCCCTCCAACGGTTTTTGAAGTGAATCTCAACGGCCAGACCGCGGAATGGGCGCGCGTGGAATCCGCCATCGATCCCGCGCGCTATCAGGTGGAACAGTTCTGGTTCAACTCCAAAGATGGAGCGCGCGTGCCGATGTTCGTGGTGAGCAAACAAGGCGTGGTGAAGGATGGCCACGCACCTACGCTGCTTTCCGGCTATGGCGGCTTCAACGTTGGAAGGACGCCATTTTTCAATCGCAATGCGATGTTGCTGCTGCTGGAACAAGGCGGCGTGTATGTTGACGTGCAGCTGCGCGGCGGCAATGAGTTTGGCGAAGATTGGCATCGCGACGGGATGCTGGACAAGAAACAAAATGTCTTTGACGATTTCATCGCCGCGGCGGAACATCTGATCGCGGAAAAATATACTGACGCCGAGCACCTGGCGATCCAGGGCGGCAGCAATGGCGGCCTGTTGGTGGGCGCGGCGCTCACGCAACGGCCAGACTTGTTTCGCGCCGCGGTGTGCCAGGTCCCGCTGCTCGACATGCTGCGCTACCAGGGTTTCCAGATCGCCAAGCTGTGGATTCCAGAATATGGATCGTCGGACGATCCCCAGCAATTCGAGTATTTACGCGCTTACTCGCCTTATCACCAGGTGAAAGCGGGCACGCTTTATCCGGCAGTTTTATTTATGACGGCGGAAAGCGATACCCGCGTCGATCCGATGCACGCGGTAAAGATGGCGGCGCTACTTCAGGCTGAAGCGGCGAATGGTCCAGAGAGGCCGATCCTGCTGCGCGTGGATTCCAAAGCCGGACACGGAGTGGGCAAGCCGATTACAAAACTGGTGGACGATGCCGTGGATGTCTGGAGCTTTTTATTCTGGCAGCTGGGCGTAAAGCTGTAATCCAATCGTCAATGGCAATGCTGATATCTTTATCGATCACAAATAAGA
>JBAVUZ010000929.1:0-1797 GCA_049697035.1 Candidatus Angelobacter sp.
TCTCTATCCAGGCGGCGGCAGGCGGGACCTTCGCCAGCGCCGGTGGTCTGCTTGCGGCGGATGGCCAAACCGTGACTCTTGACGTCACCATGCCGAGTTTAAGTTCGGTGTTCGGTACGGTCTTTCAGTCGGATGGAACTACGGCTGTCGCCAGCCCGGCGATATCAGTGGTGAACGTGGATAGTTTCGGTCCGGAAGGATTCTTCCAGTCCAATACCTTCGGCGACAGCTTCGGCAACTATCAGTTTGGCTCGGTGCAGGCAGGCACCATTCAGCTCTCGGCCGCGGATACGTCCAATCCAGGCTCCGCCGGATTAATTACGGTTCAGTTACCCGGCAATCAGCCTTTGAATGCCAACATTACTCTGGGCAATGCCTTCACTTTCCGCTTCCCGTTCTTCCAGATATTCAACCTGGATGGAGCGGACGGCTTCCGTTATGACGTGCAATGCGATGGAGAACTCATCGACGGGGGCACGGTCGATCGCCATCTGAATGATGCCTATGACGGCAATTACCGGCTAGGCTTGAGTGGTCTGCAGTTTAACCGGCAGTTCCCCTGTCTCTCCGCCGGGCTGCTCGATGCGGGTGGCCGTCAGGTCGCGCTGGGCTATGCCACCTTTGGCAATCTGCAGGTCACGCGCAAGATATTCTCGCCCGCCGCCGGCGGATTTGCCCGCTACCTGGAAATCCTGACGAACCCAAGCGCGGCGCCTGTGACCACATCAATCATAATCAGCAGCAACCTGGGATCTGACAACAACACGCGGATTGTGGTTGCTCCTTCCGCCACAAGCTTTACCTATGCAATCACTGACCAGAGTGGCATCTGTTGCGATCCGCTGCTGGCGCACATCTTCAGCGGGGCTGCGCCGCGGCTTCCGATAGGCGCATTTCAGTTCCTCAACAATAATGATGATATTTTCTATCGCTGGGACAACATCAGCATCCAGCCGGGCCAGACGGTCATTATTATGCATTTTGCCGTCCAGCGTGATCCTTCTGATCTCACGGGAACCAGGGCGCAGGCGGACGCGCTGGCCAATCTGACGGACCCCAACGCACTTGCGGGCATGACCAGTGCTGAAAAGGCTGCAGTGCTCAATTTCAATGTTCCATAATGGGAGATTTATGCGGTTAACACAGAAGTATGGCTACAACATTCTCGCGGGAATTATCGTAGTGCTGTGCCTGGTCTCCTTGGCGGGGGCGGTTGATCCGGTACCACGTCCCGCCCTCCAACTGACCTCTGCGGATAGCCAGCCCGTCCAAAACACCGATCTGCCTTCCAAAGGGAACTGGCTTCTCATTTATGTTCAGCCCAAAAGCCAGTTCAGTGACAACCTTCTACGTCTCTTCAAGCGTGAGCAGTATCCGTCTCTGGAACAGCATACGGTCATCGTTGTTGGCGGCACGGTGGACGATCTGAAGGCGGTGAAAGCCAAGTATCCTGAACTGGACCAGGCAACCTGGTATGCTGATACCACCAAGGGCGCCTATACCCAATTGAAGTTACATGGTGTGCCGGTGGTTCTTGGCATTAAGCAGCAGACCATCGAATGGAGCGTGAATGGCGTGCTGTCCGATGTAAACGTGGCAAAGTCTATTATCAACTCATGGCTCCAGCAACAGTGACGGGGTCGATTCAGGCCGCTCGGTTTCCGTGTGGTGTCGCCGCGCATAGCACGGCGGGAGTTTGAAAAATTCAATAGGGTCCTTGTGATGTTTTTTCCCCGTATTACCTGTTCACTGCTCCTTGTCCTCTCATTGGCGTTGTCGCTGGACGCCACCCCGAAC
>JBAVUZ010000930.1:0-3178 GCA_049697035.1 Candidatus Angelobacter sp.
GGCCAGCATTGATGATCTGGAAGCGGAAGCCAAGAAACAGGGCGTTTCTTATGAGGACTTCAAGGAGCAGATTCGTATCAGCGTGGTTACCCAACAAGTGATCGGCCAGGAAGTGGGCGGCAAGCTCCATATTTCCAATGAAGACATTCAGGACTGGTACAACAAGCACCAGAAGGAGCTTGAAGGGCCTGAAGAAATTGGCTTGAGTGAGATCATGGTTTCAACCCAGCCGGCAAAACAAGATGTCGAAAGCAAAGACAAGCCGGCCGCTCAGCCGGACAAGAACCTGCCGGAAGATCCTGCCAAAGTGGCGGAGGCAGAGGCCAAAGCGAACCAACTGCTGGATCAACTGAAAAAGGGCGCAAAATTTGACGACTTGGCCAAGAAAAGCTCTGACGGGCCTACGGCCGCCCAGGGCGGAACTCTGGGCGCCTTCAAGCGCGGTGAACTGGCCAAAGATCTGGAAGATAAAACCTTTGCGCTTAAGGCAGGAGAAAACACCGGCGTCATTCGTACGCGGCAGGGCTTCATTATCCTGAAAGTCACAGCCCATCGTCCCGCCGGGATACCTCCGTTGAAAGAGATTTCTGACCGTATCCGCGAGGCCATTTACTCAGAGCGTTTGGAGCCTGCGGCTCGCGCCTATCTCACCAAGCTGCGTGAGCAGGCTTTTATTGATATTAAGTCCGGCTATACCGATACAGGAGCCAGCCCTAACCAAAGCAACAAGCCAATAGTCGTTGCCGCCAACGGTGAAGGTGGCAGCAGCCACGCTGGTAAGCCTCCCAAGAAAAAGAAGAAATTTCTGGTCTTCTGATCTTGTTTATGGCCTTTCATGTTTTACTTTGTCCCACGGCGGGTGGAGCAGGTCTTTAGACGTGCGTAAAGCTGATAAACTCTCCGGCTTCAGCCGCCGAGGTACCTTTTGTCCGGGGCGCATCAGATAAAACGAGAAGCAGCTGCGAATCAATGCGATATTCGCAAAAGCTTTAGCCACCTTCGCTCACTATACAAAGAACCCGCCTTGTCGCGGCGGGTCTGTCTGGTTTCAATTTGTAAGTGTGTGTCAGCGTTTCTTGCGTTGTTTCGCAAGTTGCTTTTTTCGTTCTTCGGCCTGAAGCAATACGTCGTCAGGATCGCGCAAGTACTTTTCCCAGCGTTGTCGCGCTTTTCCGTAACGGCCCCAGTCGTCAAGCTCGATCTGGTGCAGGTCTTCTAGAAATTCCTGGTTAAATTCGGCTTGCAGTTCAAGAGCAAAGCCCGGGAACAGCTTTGCCGCTTTCGATTGGAACAGTCCGGTTTTTTGCAGGGTTTGAAGGTGCTGGACGATTCCAGCAAAGGCCATATTGAGAGATGACAGAGTTTCGTATATCTCTGTCTTTTGGGTACTATCGAGGGCAGCCATAGGTCGCCTTTCTAGGAAGGTGATTTGTGGTTAGGGCTGCGTTCGTGCTCTTACACGGGCGCGGCCCGTTCTTTGTGTAATGCATCTTGGTGAGGGATGCAACGAAAAAGAAACGAAGGATTGAAGAAACGAATATTGTGAAGTGAACGCTTTAGATTATGAGGCCGCGGCTGAATGATTTAAAGCCAGAACCTCAGCACATCGACTCAAGGAGGCTTGCACGTTCTAAGGCCCCTCTCGTCTTCATCCAGAGCTTCACAACCCGCGCCATGGCCAACGCGTCCAATCAAGGTTATGGACGCAAAATCCTGGATAGCGATTGTGGCGAACTTCATCGTCATTGCGGGGCTGATCTCTTATGGGTTCAACCTCTTTGCGGAGTATCACGCTACGGGTCGCTGGGCCAAGAACGTCACCGGCTTGTTGGCGGGCGTTGGCATGCTGGCTCTTGCGGCTTCCATGCTGTTGACCCCGCGTAACGCTCTGGTCATCCTGCAGGTGGCGCAGACCGGTGCGGCCCGCGTCTTCCTGATCATCAGCAGCGTGCTCTTAATGGCGGCCATTGCGGCCTTCGGCATCATCAATTATTCCAGGCCGCTGCGCCTTTGGCACCAGCGCCGCATTGGCAGGGACTTGCGTCGCGGCCTGCCGCGCATTCCTTAAATCGTTTTACGTCTGTCATCCTGAGCGTCGCGCGAGTGGCGTAGCCGATGAGCGCAAGTCGAAGGACCCCGGGAATTTGTCCTTTGCCATGTAGATTCAGGGAGTTCTCTTAAATGTATTCTGCGTCTTAACGCCGTTTGCTTGGCGTGAAGTAGAAAATAAAATAAAGAGACGCCACGATAATCCCTAAAGCGGCATGGTAAGCGCGTATTGTCAGGGTGGTTCGACGCGCCCTCACTCTCACTCCGCTGCGCTCGTTCGGACTTTGCTCACCATTAGAGATCGACTTAAATTTGCAACTGTAGCGCTACCCGCCAAGGTTTCCATTGGCATTCGTGCGGCCCGCGTCTAGAATGGCTTCTCTATGCGAAAACTTTCGATCGTGACTCTGTTCTCTGTTCTTGCCTTGACTGCCTGGACGCAGCAGGCTCAGGCGCCCGTGGAAATCACTTCTGAACCCAGCCATCACCTTGTGTTTGAGAACATGTTTGTTCGCGTCTTTGCCGTCTCCGTCGATCCCGGAAAATCCACTCTGATGCACCACCACGGCCATGACTATCTTGGCGTTACGCTGGGTGACTCCCAGATCACGAATACCAAGCAGGGCGCGCAGCCTGCGCAGGTTACTCTGAAGGACGGCGACACCCGCTTTACGCCGGCCGGCCTGGTGCACGCTATCACCAATAACGCCAGCGCTCCGTTCCACAATCGGACGATCGAATTGTTGCAGCCCACCACCAATCAGAAAGCCTGCACGGAATCCTGCGAAATTCCGGTGCCCTGCGACTCCGCCGACAAAACAAAGTGCGTTACCGTGACGAAACTCATTACCGCCGATCAGTGGTCGGTCACTCAGATCACGCTGCCCCCGGGCGCTAAATATCCGCAGCACACGCATCTGGCAAATTTCCTTACCATTCCACTCAGTGACGCGGATGTAACCATGAAAAACCAGGACCAGCCAGATGCTCCGGTCCACTCCAAAACCGGCGAGCTGACCTGGAATAATCCGGTGGTCCACACTGTAACCAATTCCGGGAATGCCACCGCAAAGACGATTGTGCTGGAATTCCGTGGCCGTCCAGCCGGAGAAGGGTCAGAGTCGATGGG
>JBAVUZ010000931.1:0-10641 GCA_049697035.1 Candidatus Angelobacter sp.
CCCGGCGCATGGGGACTCCTAAACAATTGTTGCGGATGGGAGGCGAGACAATCCTGCAACGAACGCTCAGAAATGTGCGCGATTCCAATGTCAGCGAAATTATTCTGGTGCTCGGGCATGCCGCCGAGGACGTGCGAAAGATGATTGCAACTGAGCGCTTGGTCGTTGTGGTCAATTCGGATTATCAGCAGGGCATGGGAACCTCACTGCGTACCGGCCTCGCGGCGGTGGACGCCGAGGCAGCGCTAATCGTTCTGGCAGACCAACCCTGGATCAGTCCAGATACGTTCAATCGTTTGATCAAGTGCCATCAGGAGCGCAAGCCACAAATTATCGTTCCTATATACAGAGGTTTCCGAGGAAATCCAGTGCTGCTGGACCGTTCTGTCTTTGCAGAGGTGAAAGCGTTAAGTGGTGATGTCGGTTGCCGCGCGATTTTCGGTGACCACACTGAAGGCATTGTCAAATTACCGGTCGATGATCCGGGTATTCTGCTCGATATCGACAGCCGAGATGATCTGGAAAGCATGAGCGCGGCTGCGGAGCGCGACGCATCAGAAAAGTCCACCGAATCAGGGATTGCTGTCTTGGAATGCAGGGAAGGGATTGTTCCCGGACTGCGGGAGTTGGTGCTGGTGGGGCGTGATGCGGTAGTGCAGGCAATGACAAAACTTGGACGATTGTTGAACTTCACCGTCACCCTTGTCGATCCATTCCTCCGGCTTGCAGAATTGCCAGAAGCCGATCGCATACTGCATGCTCTGGATTTTTCACTACTGCCTCCGGCCAGTGAACGCTATTGCATGGTCGCAAGCCGGGGACAGTTTGACGAAGAAGCCGTGCAGCAAGCGGCGCTTGTAGACTCTTCTTATATAGCGCTGCTGGCTAACAAGAAGCGGGCGCAGGAGGTGATTCGAAGCCTTGGCGCGCAATCGATTCCAGCAGCAAAACTGGCTGCCGTGCGCGCGCCAGCCGGACTGTCGATAGGAGCGGAGAGCCCGGAAGAGATTGCTCTGAGCATCATGGCGGAAATTGTTGCCACTCGCCGCAGCAGAGAGAGGTGACATCATGAGAAATCCTTACACACGAATATTGCTCTGTGTGTTCTGTTGCACCACTTTTTCAACTATCACGTTCGCTGTGCAGAAACACCCGTCCAAAGCGGATGACTGGCCGCTTGAGAATGCGTCAATCGGCGCGGTTGAAATCGCCGCAGGCACTTCCCGTCAGATGCAGGTCACGTATCCCACGCCGGATGGTCCGTCATTTCCGTTGAAAGCAAGCATCACCTGGTGGATTGAACCGGCCGTGAAAGGCATTTCCATCGATAAGAGTGGAAAGTTAACTGTAGACGCAGATGTGCCGCATGGGACAACAGCGACGCTTCTTGCCGATGTGGAGCACGGAAGAAAGAAGTTGTCGGGAAAAGTGTATGTCTACCATCCCGATGAGAACCCGCTGATTGGAACATGGCATGTGGATACTCGCGTGGCTTGTGGAGAATCGCAGGAGATCAAGGCCGCAGCAGCAAGCCAGCTCACCCTTCGCGGCTATAACTGGAGCTTTCATGCCAGCCAGCAGTTCTGGGTAGGAAGGGCACAGAGTATTGCGGCGCGAACCATGCTGGCCGGCAGCTATAAGCTCAATGTGAAATCGGCAAAGATTGAGCTGACGCCAACCTGGCCAAAGAAGCCGGTATCGAACTGGAACTATCTCTTAAAGGATGGCGGCAAGACGTTAATCCTGCGGCCGATCGAACATCAGGATGATCTGGAACCAGGGTGCGGTTATATTCTTGCGCGTTAGGAAATGTCTGCCAGGAACGGATACTTATTCGGCTTTGCCGACGTCGCATTGACGGATAACTTTATCGGCGACTGTGGACCTCTCAGTTGTTGCGTCGGGCGCAGGCGCAACTTTTTCTTTAAGCGCGGACACGCTGCCGCCGCGCCTCAACGCCACGATCTGGCTCATGATGCTCAAGGCAATCTCTTCAGGGCCGGCAGCGCCTAGATCAAGACCTGCTGGCGCCCAGACGCGATCAACTTTTTCTTTCGCGACCCCTTCCGCGAGCAGGTAATCCAGCACAAGGCGTGAGCGGTGAGCGCTGGCGATGAGCGCAACGTATGCGGCTTCACCATCCAGGGCGCGTTGCAGCCACAGGTGATCGTTCTTGTGCAGCGTGGCAATCACCACGTAAGTGTTCTGGCCGAAAGCGATTTCTGCGACATTGAAATCCTTATTGATAATGCGCTGCGCATCAGGAAAATGTTCTTTCGCGGCAGAAGGATCATGGACAGTGACGGAGAAGTTCATGAGATGCCCTAGCCGGGCCAACGTTTCAGCAATGCGTCCATGGCCGGCGATGACGAGCTCCGGCTGCGGCAGGACAGGCTCAATGTATACGTTCATCATTCCTCCGCAGGGCATGCCCACGCCCAGGATTTCATCCTGCATATCCAGTGTGATCAGCACAGGATGTTCTGAACGCATGCAGCGCAGCGCTTCAGTGCGGACTGCACTTTCCGCGCATCCTCCGCCCACCCAGCCCATCAAGAGATTGCCTTGCGAATCAATGAGCGCTTTGGATCCGCGCCGCGCGGAAGACGATCCTTCCACGCGCACTACGGTCGCAATCGCAAATGGTTTGCGCTGGGCGGCAAGTTCCGCCGCTTTGGAATAGAGGTCCATGAGTAAGCCTATGATATGCCGCCCAAGGTACGCAGTTCAATTATCTCGCGTCGGGATGAGCGTTTCGTTGTTGTGTATGATTGCGGCCATGGACCATGGCGTGCCGGTAGAGGTGATACAAGCGGATGCGGTGCGTCTGTTGCTGGGCGTGATTTTTGCCGCCAGCGGTGTGGTTGCATGTCTCTTGTGGCTTCCGCGGGCCAGGAGGCAGGGCTTCTCGCTGATCTATTTTGGCGTCGCCGCGTTCATGTATGGTGTCCGTCTGGCCGTGACTACAGCGACCGCGGCTACTCTGGCGCCGCACCACACAGAGCTCTTGCAGAGGCTGGACTGGATCATCACCAGCGTCATCGGCTTGCCTTTCATTTTGTTTTCCGTGGAGACCGTAGCTCAGCAGTGGAAGAAGCAGGCGCGCTGGGTGGTGGCAGGGGTATTCGTGATCCAGTGCGTGTTGCTGGGCATGCGCTTGCTGGATGTGGAACGGAACCTGGCCGGCGCGGCGAACAACGTGATGGTCCTGGCACTGATGCCGGTGCTGCTCTTCACGGTGTTTGTGCCGCGCAGGAAGGCGAACCGCGAACTCTGGATCGTGCGGGCAGGGTTCATTGTTTTTGCTCTCTTCGCGGTATACACCAATGCTGCCGGGTTAGGCCTAATATCAGGCCAGCCTGGGTTCGAGTTTTTGGGCTTTGCCTTCCTCTTGTGCTGCCTGGGCTACGTCACGGTGAGTCAGACTGTCCGCAATGAGGAGCGGCTGATTTCGATCAGTAAAGAACTGGAAATTGCTCGGCGCATCCAGGCCGGGCTGTTGCCGGGCAGCGACGTTCATGTGCCGGAGCTGGAGATCGCGGCCCAATACGTGCCCGCTACTTCCGTCGCGGGAGACTTCTACGATTTTTTGATCAAGGACGGGCGCGAGCTGGGAGTGCTGGTTGCCGACGTGTCAGGGCATGGAATCGGCGCTGCGCTCTCGGCTTCCATGGTAAAGATCGCCATCCGCTCCCAGACCGGCCAGGCTGATCTTCCGGCAGAGGTGCTGACGGGACTCAATTCGATTCTCTATGGAAACATGCAGGGCCAATTCGTTACCGCGGGCTATCTCTTTCTGAACGTCGCGAAACGAGAGCTGGCCTATGCCGGGGCCGGGCATCCTCCGCTGCTGGTGTGGCGCGCGGAAGAGAAGCGAGTTGAATCGATTGAGAAAAACGGGCTTATGCTGGGCGCGTTTCCTGGGTGCCAGTATGAAACCGTCAAGTCCAGCTTCTCACCGGGTGACCGCTGCTTGCTCTACACCGATGGAATTTTAGAAGCGCCGAGCCCCACGGATGAAGAATTCGGCGCCGTGCGGCTCGAGAAGTTCATTACCCAACATGCAGGCCTGTCTGCCAGGGACTTTTGCGATAGCTTGCTCCAACGCGTGGCCGCGTGGTGCGCACGGCCGGACCGGCGCGAGCAACACGACGATTTGACGGTGGTGATGGTTGAGTTCAAAGCGCGATAAAGTGTGCCAGGGGCTTTCTCCCTTGTGGCGCATGTGATATAAGGGACGCCTGCCCGAATAGCCGCGTTTGCTGTTCGCCGAAGCAATAGTTTGATGTTGAAAGAGGTGGACGACCCATGATACCGCCAGCTTTCGAATATCTCCGGCCCAAGACATTGCCTGAAGCTGTGGGCCTTCTGCAACAACACGGTGAAGACGCCAAGATCCTGAGCGGCGGCCAAAGCCTTATACCCATGATGAAGCTGCGTCTGGCGCGGCCCAGCCATTTGATCGATATCAATAGGATCGCCGGTCTTTCTTATATTAAAGAAGATGGCGGCTTTCTGAAGATTGGCGGGCTCGCGCGTGAAGCGGAGTTGGAAGCGTCTGAGCTGATCAGGACTAAATATCCTCTCTTGCTCGATACGGCCACAGTGATCGCCGACCCGCAGGTAAGAAATCTGGCGACGGTTGGCGGAAATCTTGCTCATGGCGATCCCGCGAATGATCATCCAGCCACAATGCTGGCCCTGGGCGCGCAGATTGTCGCGACGGGAGCGAAGGGCGAGCGGGTGATTGCGATCGACGACTTCTTTGTCTCGCTGTTTACCACGTCGCTGGATCATGGCGAGATCCTTACTGAAATTCGCATTCCCATTCCGCCGGCGAAGAGCGGTGGAGCTTACTTCAAGCTGGAGCGCAAAGTCGGTGATTTTGCCACGGCAGCGGTTGCTGTGCAGCTTACGTTGGATGACGCAGGCGCAGTGCAGAAGGCCGGCATAGGACTGACAAACGTGGGTGGAACGCCGATTCGGGCCAAGCGTGCTGAAGAAGCGCTTCGCGGCAAGAAGCTGGACGCAGCAACCATCGGCGCGGCGGCACAGGCGGCGGCCGATTCGGCGCAGCCGAGTTCTGATCTGCGTGGACCGGCGGCCTACAAGACAGGTCTTATCAAAGAGCTCACCAAGCGTGCGCTGGCACGCGCCGCTGAACGGGCGGGCAAGTAGCAGCAGGCGGACGGAGGAAATTCGGATGGCGAAAAAAGAATTGATCAAGCTCAAGATCAACGGCAAGGAGCGTGAGGTTGCGGCTGAGCCCAGGCTGCTTTTGGTGCACTTTATCCGTGAGCAACTGGGGCTCACGGGAACTCACGTCGGCTGCGATACCAGCAACTGTGGCGCATGTACGGTGATTCTGAACGGGAAAACCGTGAAGTCGTGCACCATGTTCGCGGTACAGGCGGACGGCGCGGAGATCATGACGGTGGAAGGGCTGCTTCAGAATGGAGCGCTCCATCCTTTGCAGGAAGGGTTCAAAGAGGAACACGGGCTGCAGTGCGGCTTCTGTACGCCGGGGATGTTGATGTCGACTTATGCGCTGCTGAAGAAGAATCCGCAGCCGAGTGAAGCCGAGATACGCTGGGGAATTTCCGGCAATCTCTGCCGCTGCACCGGATATCAAAACATAGTCAAGGCCGTACAGTTCGCCTCCAAGAAGATGGCGCAGGGAGGTAAGTGATGCACAAAACAAGCGTGGAAATCAGCGGCATGGGCCACAGCATGAAGCGCAAAGAGGATTCGCGTTTCCTCCAGGGCCGGGGCAATTATGTGGACGACGTAAATCTACCCCACATGGTTTATGGCCACATGGTTCGCAGTCCGTACGCGCATGCGAAGTTGAAGAGCATCAATACCGAGGCTGCGAAAAAATTACCCGGCGTGCTGGCCATCATCACTGGTGAAGACCTGGCCAAAGCGAATCTGGCATGGATGCCGACATTGTTCTTCGACAAGCAGATGGTGCTGGCCACCGGCAAAGTTCTGTTTCAGGCACAGGAAGTGGCGTTTGTAGTGGCTGAAGACCGCTACACTGCAGCCGATGCCGCGGAACTGGTTGAAGTGGAGTATGAAGAGCTGCCGGTGCTTGTCGATCCGCACAAAGCAATGGACGCGGATGCTCCCATTCTGCGCGATGACCGCGAGGAGAAGAGCAATCATATCTTCCATTGGGAAGTGGGCGACAAGCAGGCGACGGACAAAGCCTTCACAGACTCGGCGGTCAATGCGAAAGTACATGCGGTATTTCAGCGTTGCCATCCAGCGCCGCTTGAGACTTGCGGCTGTGTGGCCGATTACAACAAAGCCACAGAGCGGCTGACGATCTACCTGACCTCGCAAGCGCCGCATGCGCACCGCACTTTGTTTTCGATTGTCGGCGGTATTCCTGAGCAGAATATTCGCGTTGTCTCTCCGGACATCGGTGGCGGCTTTGGCAACAAAGTGCCGATCTATCCAGGCTACGTTTGTGCTGTAGTGGCTTCACTCACGCTGGGCGTGCCGGTGAAGTGGATTGAAACGCGTTCGGAGAATTTGCAGTCCACGGGCTTTGCCCGCGACTACCACATGACGGCGGAACTGGCGGCCGACAAGACCGGCAAGATTAAAGCCATGCGAGTGAAAACTCTGGCCGATCACGGAGCTTTCAACGCTGCAGCTCAGCCCACAAAATTTCCTGCGGGACTGTTCAGCGTCTGCACCGGTTCGTATGACTATCCGGCGGCTTTCTGCGAAGTGGATGGCGTTTACACCAACAAAGCGCCGGGCGGCATCGCCTACCGTTGTTCATTCCGCATCACGGAAGCTGCGTATTTGATTGAACGCGCGGTGGACGTTCTGGCGCTCGACCTGAAAATGGATCCGGCGGAGCTACGCCGCAAGAATTATATTCAGCCTGCGCAGTTTCCTTACAAAACTCCTCTCGGCTGGACATATGACAGCGGCAACTATGAAGGCGCGCTGGATAAAGCGCTGGGGATGGTCGGCTACAAAGAGATCCGCAAAGAGCAGGAAGAGAAGCGCAAGAAGGGCGAGCTGATGGGAATCGGTATCTCCAGCTTTACTGAAGCTGTTGGCGCCGGCCCGGCGCATACGTTCGACATTGCCGGCATCAAGATGTTTGACAGCGCTGAAATTCGTATTCATCCCACGGGCAAAGCCATCTGCCGCATGGGAACCAAGAGCCAGGGCCAGGGACACGAGACAACGTACGCCCAGATTGTGGCGCAGGAACTTGGTATTCCCGCCAAAGACGTGATTATTGAAGAAGGCGATACGGACACCGCGCCTTACGGTCTGGGCACCTACGCCAGCCGCAGCACGCCGACTTCTGGCGCGGCCACGGCCATTGCCGCCAGAAAGATCCGCGAGAAAGCCAAGAAGATTGCGGCGTTTTTGCTGGAGGCCAGTGAAGAGGACCTGGAATGGGAGCCGGGAAAATTCTTTGTGAAAGGCGCGCCCGGCAAAGCCAAGACGATCCAGGAAATTGCTTTTGCCGCTTACACCAATATTCCGCCTGGCTTGGAAGCAGGACTGGAAGCGGTGAACTACTACGATCCACCAAATCTTACGTTCCCATTCGGCACCTACATTTGCGTGGTCGATATCGATAAGGGAACGGGCGAGATCAAAGTGCGGCGGTTTATTGCCGTGGATGATTGCGGCAACGTGATCAATCCAATGATCGTTGAAGGGCAGATTCATGGAGGCCTAACAGAAGGCCTGGCGATCGCTTTCATGCAGTTGATCGATTACGACGAGAACGGGAACGTTTCCGGCGGCAGCTTTATGGATTATCTAATCCCGACCGCGGTGGAAACACCTCATTGGGAAACCGGGCTGACGTGCACCCCGTCGCCACATCATCCTTTTGGCGCAAAAGGCGTGGGAGAGTCGCCGAACGTGGGCTCTCCGGCGGCATTCGTCAACGCCGTGGTGGACGCGCTCTCACATCTGGGAGTGAAGCACATTGATATGCCGATTACGCCGTGGAAGGTGTGGAACATCCTGAAGGAAAAGGGAATCACGGGCTAGCAATGGCAGTAAAGATTGAAAAGACGTTCCGCGTGGATGAGCCGCTAGAAAAAGTGTGGGCGTTCCTGAGCGATCCTAAAAAAGTTGGCGTGTGCGTGCCCGGAGCGCAGATCACAGAGCAGGTGGACGAGCGAACATACAAGGGCGCAATCAAGGTCAAGGTTGGCCCCAGCGTTACCGACTATAAAGGTGAAGTTCAGATCGTGCGCAAAGATGATGCGGCGCATGAGATAGAAATCCTGGGCAAAGGCCAGGACGTGCGCGGCAAGGGCAGCGCGTCTATGAAGATGACCGGCAAGCTGCGGGCCGTGGATAGCGGGACTGAAGTCATCAACATCTCTGAGCTGAACGTGGTGGGAATTCTGGCCCAGATGGGCGGACGAGTGATCACGGAAGTTTCAAACATCATGTTTGAGCAGTTTGTAAGCAACTTTAAAAAGCAACTGCAGTCGCCAGACGCAGCAGGTACGGAGGCCACGACAGCCGCAGCAAAACCGATCAGCGCTGTGGGCGTAGCGTTTTCAGCGTTAAAGGCGGCTGTGACCCGGCATTCAGGAAACGAAGAAACCAAACCCGATCCTACGAAAACCCCAGGCGATCCCGGCGCCAAGTAAATGCCCTCTCTCACACTCCACCAAGGCAAGTCCGTTCTTGATCCCCAAGAATTGGCGCGGGGCTTTGAGCAGCTTGGCTATATTACTGACCCGGCTCTGGCTACATCCATTTATCTGGCTGTGACTTTGGCCAAGCCTCTCTTGCTGGAAGGGCATGCTGGGCTGGGTAAGACTGAGGTTGCGAAAACACTTGCAGCAATGCTAGATACACGGCTAATTCGTCTCCAGTGTTATGAAGGGCTCGATGTCAACTCTGCCGTCTACGAGTGGAACTACCAGAAGCAGTTGCTGGCCATCAAGATTGAAGAGCGGACGAGCCTGTCTGTGGAGGAAAAAGAGAAGCACATCTTCAGCAGGGAGTTTCTGATGGAGCGGCCGCTGCTGCAGGCGATCCAGGAAAAAGAATTCTCGCCGGTGCTGTTGGTGGATGAAGTTGACCGCGCCGACGAAGCTTTTGAAGCTTTTCTGCTGGAACTGCTCTCGGATTACCAGATCAGCATTCCGGAACTGGGGACGGTGAAGGCGAAGCATTTGCCGCTGGTGGTCCTAACGTCAAACCGAAGCCGCGAGCTGGGTGATGCGCTGAAGCGCCGCTGCCTATACCACTGGATTGAGTATCCCTCTCTGGAAAAAGAGACGAAGATCGTTGCGGCGCGGCTGCCGGGAATTGGCGCGGAGTTTGAACGGCAGATAGTAGCGTTTGTGCAGTCCGTGCGGCGGTTGAATCTGGCGAAAGCGCCGGGAGTGGCAGAAACGCTGGACTGGGCGCAGGCACTGGCGTCGCTGGGTAAGAACAAGGTGGACCGCGAATCGGTAGAAGACACGCTGGGCTGTCTTTCCAAGTCCATGGAGGACACAGCCAGAATCAAGGCAGCAGGGATAGAGAAGATGCTGACGGAAGTTGGTTGAGCCATGACAATTCAAGACGCGCCGGGTTTGGAACAGACAATTGTCGAGTTCTGCCGATTTGCGCGGGCGAATGGAATTGCAACAGGAGTGAAAGAAAGTCTGGAAGCAGTGCGAGCTGCCAGTGCCGTTGGCATTGAGAATCGGCAGAATTTAAAGTTCGCGCTGCGGGCCGTGCTTTGTTCGACAAAGGCCGACTGGGACATCTTTGACGAAATCTTTGAAGCTTTCTGGAGCGAGTCTGCGTCACAAGTAAGCTGGGAGCGCGCGAAGCGCAGTAA
The DNA here is from genome assembly GCA_049697035.1 of Candidatus Angelobacter sp. GTDB lineage: Bacteria > Acidobacteriota > Terriglobia > Terriglobales > Acidobacteriaceae > Angelobacter. The sequence goes on from JBAVUZ010000931.1 coordinate 9,842, forward strand.
GAACGTGCGCGAGCAGGAGTCGCAACAGGAAAATGCCGAACTGGCGTCAATGGCGCACAGCAGCGCTGCGGCTGAATTAGAAGAAGGCAAGGCCGTGATGGGCGCGACTGTGCATGAGCGGCTGAAGAAAGCCGATTTCTCTGAAGTAAAGCAGGGCGATCTGGCTGAACTGGAAAAGATTTCATTGCGGCTGTTGCAGCAGATGAGCCTGCGGCTCTCGCGCCGCATCAGAAGCCTGGCGGTGCGGGGCAGAGTCGATTTGCGCCGGACGATCCGCAAAAGCATTGGCCGTGGCGGCGATCCTATTGACCTCAGCTTCCGCAGACGAAAGTTGCAGCCCTTGAAGCTGGTAATCGCGCTGGACGTTAGCGGATCGATGAATCCTTACAGCATTTTCTTTGTCCGGTTCGCCTATGCTCTGCAAAAATATTTCAAGCGCGTGGATACTTTTCTATTCAGCACACAGCTCACGGAGATTACTTCAACGTTGCGAGCGCGGCAGCTGCGAGATGCTTTGGAGGCGCTGGCAGGACACGCAGCAGGATGGTCGGGGGGAACAAAGATTGGGGAATCGCTGCACCAGTTGACTCAACTCCAGGGAAGGCGGCTCTTTTCCCGTGACACGGTATTCATGGTCTTGAGCGATGGATGGGAGACCGGCGATCCGGCGATACTGGCGGAAGAACTCAGCGTTATCAAGCGGCGCGTGCGTAAACTGATCTGGCTGAATCCACTGCTGGGGATGGCAGACTACCAGCCCATCACACGCGGAATGAGCGCGGCCCTGCCTTACATTGATG
>JBAVUZ010000932.1:0-8474 GCA_049697035.1 Candidatus Angelobacter sp.
CGCATTGCTGACCGCTTCGCGTGTTGCCTGCCGGTCGTCAGGATGGAGCAGTGAGAAAAAATCTTCAAAGGCGGCTCCGGTGCTTCCTTTAGGCTGGCCAAACAGAAGGCGGCCCTGCTCGTCCCACCGGATCGTTTGGGATTCAAGGTCCCACAACCAGGTTCCCATCTGTGCTGAATCCAGGGCCAGCAAACGGAGTTCGGTGTCAAAGGGCGGGCTTGTGCCAGGCGGAGTTGCTTCACCGCCTAATCGGGTGGAAGCTCCCGGGGACGGCATTGGCTGGACCTCCCGACGAAACTGCTCAGAGCTGCCCAAACATTTAACTCCAAACCGTGGGTCGATTACAAATTCTGCTGGTTCGGTAAGTTTATGTTTGCTGCGCCGCATTCGGTTGCGCTCTTACGTAAGCTTTGCAACACTGGATCAAGGAGTACATGCTTGCCCAGGACCCTATTCACCTGTTCTGGCGGACATCTGGCGCTGCCCGATCAAGGTGCAGCTCTGGTGGGCCGAGAAGATGGCGGCAATCTGCTGGTGCTGCCGCCGCGCGAAGTCTGGGAACGCGGTGAACTCACGCCCGCGGAACTTACGCACTGGTCGTTTCTGGTTGCGGCCGCCGGACAGGCCATGTTGCGCACGCTACCGCAGCTTGAGCTCGGCTGTATTAATTATTTTGAAGCCGGCAACTGGGCGCTGAACTTTGCCGCCGAGCCGCATGGCCCTGGATCGGGCGGAATTGGTTCTTACGGAATAAAGTCTGCCCCTGAGCATCGCCGCGTCCACATGCATCTCCTGGGACGCAGCCGCACTGCCACGGATCCTTCATGGCAATGGGGAGAAGCGCCAAAGTTTCCTGATTATGCCGACCGCAAAGCCTGGGCGTTGAAGCACAAACTTCTGAGCGCGGCGGAATGCAAGCAGATTGTCGCCGAAGCCGAAAGAGTCTTGCGCGAGCGATACGGTTTTACCACGCAGCAGATTTCGCCGTGGGAGACATGCACAGCGTGCGAATATCCCATGGTGATTACGCCGCAACAATCCGGCAGCCGCTGCGCTGAATGCGGCGACCAGTCTTTTGGCGTGTGTTACCTGGAGTAAGATTCAGCCGTGCGCAAATCATTTCCGCTCTTGGGATAAGCATAGACGGCTACATCGCCCGGCTGGATGGCACATTCGACTTTTTGTTTATGCCCTAAACTTTTCCATGGCGGAGTCCTTTGCTTCCATCGATACCGGCATCATGGGGCGCAAGACCTATGAGGTGGCCAAAGGCCCGGTTGAGAACTCTTCATCTTTGGTTTTCTCTATTCAAGATATATGGCCTTATGTTCCGCAGTCGTGAAGATTTGTACCCGACCCTCCCAATGTGCTAACTTGCCCCTCGATTTCATCAGCGCCTGAAATTAACCGGGAGGAACCTGTGGCCGAAACCGTACCAGCGAGAGTGGAAGAACCAAAATTTCAACCGTACGTGCCCCCGGACGAGGTTCGGCCGGAGTTCACCTTCCGCGCCATATTTTTTGGCGGACTCTTCGGGATCCTGTTCGGGGCCGTTACGGTCTATGTCGGCTTGCGCGCCGGATTGACGGTTTCAGCCTCGATCCCCATTGCCGTGCTCTCTATCAGCGTTCTCCGCGCACTGGGCAAGGCCAGCATCCTTGAGAACAACATCGTGCAGACGGCCGGATCGGCCGGCGAGTCTGTGGCAGGCGGCGTGATCTTTACCTTGCCGGCGCTCATCTTTTTGGGCTTTCCGCTGGAATACGCGCGCATCTTTCTTCTGGCCTTCATCGGCGGATGGTTGGGCGTGCTCTTCATGATCCCGCTCAGGCGGCAGTTGATCGTAAAAGAACACGGCAATCTTCTTTACCCGGAAGGCACGGCCTGCGCCGACGTGCTGATTGCCGGCGATAAAGGCGGTTCTTTTGCCGGTCGCGTCTTCGCTGGTCTTGGTCTGGGCGCGCTCTATACCTTTTTTCAAAACGAATACATGTTCAAGGTATGGCCAAGCACGCCAACCTACACGCCAAGCTGGTATCCGGGCTCGTCTGTCCGCGCCAATACGACTTCTGAATACCTTGGCGTGGGTTACATTATTGGTCCTCGTATTGCCGGCGTGATCTTTGCCGGGGGCGTCTTTGCCTGGCTGGTGGTGATGCCCGCCATCAAGTTTTTTGGTTCCCACGTGACTGGAGCAATTTTCCCCGGTACGGTGCCGATCGCCGATATGGGTCCGGACGATATTTATCGCGCCTATATTCGTCCAATGGGCGCAGGCGCCGTGGCTGCCGCCGGACTCATTACGCTGCTGCGCACAATTCCCACCATCGTCAATGCCCTGCGCGCCGGCGCCAAAGATCTGGCCAGGGGCGCTGGGGCAGCGTCCGGACTGCGCCGCACTGACCGCGATCTCGATTTGAAATGGGCACTGCTCGGCTCCGGCATTCTTTTGGTGCTCATGTGGGCCTTGCTGACCTTCAAGCCCATCCTTCATGCGGAAACTTCAGCGGCAAACAACTTCTTCGCCGCCATTCTCGTCGTGGTTTTCGGATTTCTGTTTGTCACGGTCTCTTCACGCATCACCGGGTTGATTGGTAGCTCGTCAAACCCGATCTCCGGCATGGCGATTGCAACTCTGATGGCCACCTGCGCCATGTTTCTGGTGATGGGCTGGACAGGAACCGCGTTCTCCGCGCTGGCGATCACCATTGGCGGCGTGGTTTGCATAGCGTCTGCGAATGCGGGCAATACTTCGCAGGACCTGAAAACAGGATTTCTTGTTGGCGCAACTCCGGCCAAGCAGCAGATGGCGCTGATGGTGGGCGTGACCGTCTCAGTGGTTGCCATCGGCATGACCCTGGGACTGATGAATGCCGGACTTGAGTCTTTCCGCTCCGCCAATATTGCCATCGACGTCCGGCATCCTCCGGTTGGAGTTTCTGAATATTCAGGAAAGTTTGATCGCCAGACCGTTCCGGTCTCTGCCTCGGCCGGTGGGGCAGCCACTCAGCAATCGGTCCAGGGCATGACTCTCTACACGGCCATCAATTCGCCCACCGTACCGAACGGATACTATTTCTACAATCCGCAGAGCCAGAAATTTGAGGTGCAGTGGATTCAAGGCATCGGCAGTGACAGTGCCTCCGCGCCCCAGGCGCAACTCATGGCCACGGTCATCAATGGAATCCTTCAGCGCCGCCTTCCCTGGGGACTGATCCTGCTCGGCGTCTTCATGGTGGTAGCTGTGGAACTGCTGGGCATTCGATCGCTCTCTTTCGCGGTTGGATTTTATCTTTCCATTGCCACCACGCTGGCCATCTTTGCCGGTGGCGTTGTGCGCTGGCTGGTGGAAAGCCGGACCAGGAAAACGGGCGGCACGGTGGAAGAAAGCGAAGTCAGCCCCGGCTCCCTTTATTCCAGCGGACTCATTGCCGCGGGCGGCATCGTTGGCCTGCTGGGGATGGTGATTAAAGTTCTTGAGGGCAAGCACTGGCTGCCCGATAATGCAATCGCCTGGGGACCAAAGCTTGGCTTTATTGCTAATCATGACATCTTCGCCAACATCCTTGCCGTCATCATGTTCGGATTGCTCGCAGCCTCGCTTTATCACTTCGCGCGTAAGCCGCTTGAAAGCGACAAGAAGTAGATTCACCCGGAACGGGTGCAAAGGCCGCGAAGTGCTCTGTTCTCTCTTCGCGGCCTTAGCGATCATTGCGGTGAACCGCTTTGCTTGCTCTGGTTAACATTCCCTGCGTCTTGCCTGCACAGATCAGGAAAATGAGGTCGAGATACTAAATAGCGGCTATAAAATCCGTGAACCAATTAGTTTTACGCCGCTTATTTTTAAAATCCGTACTCTCCCGTGCTCATCCGTGGTGAGGTTTTTGTTCTTCTTCCGCCTATAATCTTTCCGTGCCTATCGCTGACAACGTCAATGCCATTCGCGAGCGCATCGCGCGTGCTGCGGCGCGTGTAGGCCGCAGTCCTGAGTCGATCACGCTGATGGCCGTGAGCAAAACCATGGAACCGGCGCGGATCAAAGACGCGTACGCGGCGGGGCTACGCGTTTTTGGCGAGAACCGCGTGCAGGAGTTCGAAGGCAAATCTGCCGCGCTCAGGGAACTCAAAGACGCTGAGTGGCATTTGATCGGCCATCTGCAAAGCAATAAGGCAAAAAAAGCGGCCGAGCTGTTTCACGCCATCGATTCGGTGGATTCAATGCGGCTGGCGGAGAAGCTCAACCAAGCCGCAGCCGAGTCAAACAAAAAGCTTGATGTGCTGATTGAGATCAAAGTCGGCCAGGAAGAGAGCAAAGCCGGAATTCCTCTCGATTCACCCGATCTGGAAAATCTTCTCCGCGCCGCGCCGCAACTTGAGAGTCTGCAGATTCGCGGACTAATGACCGTTCCGCCTTTTACTGAAAATCCTGAAGGCGCGCGACCGTATTTCCGTCTGCTCCGCGACCTGCGCGATCAAATTGCTGCGCGCAAGCTGCCGGTCATCCAGATGGACGTGCTTTCCATGGGCATGTCACACGATTTTGAAGTCGCCATTGAAGAAGGTTCGACCTGCGTGCGCGTTGGCACCGCCATATTCGGCGCGCGGCCAAAGCCAGCATGATTCCCATCCAGGAAAGCGCCAAGGGAATTGCGTTTGCCGTGAAGGTCCACCCCCGCGCGCGCAAAAACGCCATCACCGGCAGAGTGGGTGACGCGCTCAAGCTGGCTCTCACCGCGCCGCCGGTCGAGGGTAAAGCCAACCATGCGGTGATTGAATTCCTTGCGGATTTGTTTGCAATTCCGCGCTCCTCCGTTACCATAGCCAGCGGTGAAACCAGCCGAAATAAGATCGTGAGAATCGCGGGTGTGAGTAAGCCTGTGGTAGAGCAGAAGCTGGCTGAAAATTTGAAATCGTAAATTTGCCCGACGAGGTGACATCTTGTCCTTTTCTGAACGCCTGGAGCAGATCAAGACCGGCTTTGAACGGCCATTCTGGGTCGCCAACGTCACTGAGTTGTTTGAGCGGCTCTCGTATTACGCCGTTTTCACCGTGATTGTGCGCTATCTGCATGAGAACCTTAATTTTTCGGCGGAGCAGGCAAGCACGCTGAGTGGACAGTTCGGCGGATGGGTGTGGTTTCTGGCAATTTTCGGAGGCACGATTGCCGACAAGCTGGGTTTTCGCCGCGCACTTGCTTTGGCTTATTTGATCCTGAGTGGCTCGTATTTCTTACTTGGATCGCTGGGTGCGCCCTGGCTTGCGCCGCTGCGAGGCGCAATGCCGCTGACGGCGCTTGTAACAATCGTTTTGATACTTCCTGCGCTTGGCGTAGCTCTCGTGAAACCTTCCGTTGTGGGTACCACCGCGCGGGCCTCGAAAGAGAACGTACGTTCTCTCGGGTTTTCCATCTACTACACGCTGGTGAACATTGGTGGCGCTGCTGGACCGTACACAGCTTCGTGGGTCCAGAACCACATGAGTGTCGAGAACGTTTTTCGCGTGGCGGCCGTCAGCGTTTTCGTGATGATTTTTGTTGTCGTCATTTTTTTCCGCGAACCGCGGAAAGCGGAAGACGCTCCGCCGCCAAGCGTTCTGCAGACCTTAAAAAATTTCTCCCTAGTGTTGGGCAATTATCGGTTGGTTCTCCCCTTAGCCTTGATCGCGATAGTTCTAAAGGTTGCCACTTTATTTTACGGTTTTACTGTCCCTTGGTACGTTTGGTTTGGACTTCTTCTAGCTCTGCTTGCCGGGCTCAACCGATTCATGTGGTTCCTGGTAATCTTTTCCGGCTACTGGATCGTGTACTGGCAGGAATTTCTTACCCTGCCGCTCTACGTGCACGACTACATCAATCCCAAAACCGATACTGCTTTCATGCTGGGTACGGGGCCAGTCATGGTGATTTCCCTCACAGTAGTGATCGGTCTTCTCTTGCAGAAGATGCCCGCATTCCGCGCCATAACGCTGGGAACACTGGTTTCAGCTCTGGCTTGGATTGCTTTGATTATCCATCCCTCGGTTGTGATGGCCTACCTTACTCTGATCGGTATCGCTTTGGGCGAAATCATCCTTTCGCCGCGCTATTACGAATACGTGTCGCGACTCGCGCCCCCGGGACAGCAAGGAACCTACTTGGGTTTTGCTTTTCTGCCGATAGGGATCGGGTCGCTGATCGGCGGATGGTTCGGCGGAAAGCTCGTCCACCATTTTGGCGAGGTTACTCATCAACCAACTCGCATATTCTGGGTGATAACTGCCGTCGGCGTGCTGACCGCGCTGCTATTGTGGATTTATGACCGGACGCTGATGCCGAAAGAAGCGGCGGCGAAGGTGGTTTCATAGAGGCCGAATTGCTGCCAAAGTAAGGAGCTGTATAATAGAGTAAGGAATCGGGAGGCTGGCACTTGGAGAAACAGGCGAAGATTACATCGAAAGGACAGATTACCGTGCCGCTTGCCATCCGCAGGGCGCTCGGGGTACGCGCGGGCGACGTGTTGCTGTTTGAAGAAGACAAGACCGGGGTCAGAGTGCGGCCGGTAAGAGCAAAGAGTCCGTTTGCCAAGTACCGGGGGATCGGCAACCAGGGAATCGGCTCCGGGAAAAAAGCGATCATTCGCTGGACGCGAGCGATGCGCGAACGATGACGACCTCGGTCGATACCAATGTGATTGTTGCCCTTTGGGACCGTGATCCGGCTGTCAGCAATGCCGCTCAGAAGGCCCTTGATGATGCTTTGGGGCGCGGTTCGCTGGTACTGAGCGCGCCGGTATTTGCCGAACTGATCGCCGCGCCCGGACGAACAGAAGCATTCCTCAACACGTTTTGTTCCGACACCGGCATCAATGTTGAGTTTGATCTGGATGAAGAGATTTGGCGCCTTGCCGGACGGGCGTTCCAGGCATACGCATCAAGAAGAAGGAAACAACGCGATCCCGGGCCGCGCCGGATCCTGGCCGACTTCCTGATCGGCGCTCACGCGTCACACTGTGGCTATCGCCTGTTGACGCTCGACGACCATCTCTATCCGTCGGCATTCTCCAGCCTTACGGTAATCACGGTTTAGCTGCGGGATCGGCGAGGTAACGCACCAGCCGGAAAAAATGTGGTGGGCGGTGATTGCCGTCGGCGTGCTCACCGCGCTGCTGTTGTGGATTTATGACAGGACGCTGATGCCGAAAGAGACGGCGAAGGACTGAAAATCTCACCACAGATCAACACGGATAACACTGATCGGACAAGAGCAAAATCCCACCGCGAAAAAAACCTTTGCAATACTGCACAATGGGCGGGGATTCAGCGCAACAACGCCTACTTTGCTTCCTCTTCCGGCACAGGTCCGGCGCCACAGGTAAATTTTCTTCCAGTCGGACAAGCGACAGCGCCGGCACACTGAACCTTGCGCCATATTCGTTCGAAAACCTGTCCAGGACCAAGCCGCGAAACAGCGTATCCCTCAATATGCGCGTCTCAATCGCTGAAGTCGTACAGCTTTTTGTAATACTTATACCAGGCGCGCGTGTCGGTGTCGTTCGGCAGATGCTCTGAGAGAAATTTGAGTTCAGCCAGCATTTTGTCGGCCCGCGAGTCGTTCAGGTACAGATCCATCAAGCGCCAACGATATTCAAGCTGGTTCGGCGCGAGCGACTCAGCTTTTTCATAGTATGCGATCGCTTTCGTAATCCAATTCATCTCGAACAAGTAGAGATCGCCCAGCGAAGCATAGTTCGCTGCATCATTCGGAGCGGCACGTATCCGGTCTTCCATCGCGTCCACCGCTTGCGCCAGCGCAAAAGGATAGGCCGGACGTGCAGGCGTGCGCGCGTGATTGCCGTAAACCGCGCTTTCCATTTGCGGCATTCCCATCGCCCGCAGCTGCGGCAGAAAAGGGTTGTCGGCGTACTTCACAAGGAAGTTCACATCGTCCTCGAAACGATGGAAATAGGTCCACGACTTGGGCTCATCAACGTACCACAAGCCATCTGTGGCTCGACGCAGTACAAACGGCAGATTTGATTTGCCGGGTTGCGGCACCAGGAGAGCAAGATCATTGGCATACAGGAGCCGGTACGGAGTTGCGGCTTGAAAAAACTCAAAGATCCTCTTCTGCTGCGATTCGTCGCGCGGCACCGCGGCGCGGAAAATCCGGCTTCCTTCCGTCAGCAATGGTAAACGCGGGTCGCCCACTCCCAGTTCCAGTGACAACAGGTACCGCTGCAATGTGGTGTTGGCGTCCGTGGATGCCCTGAACTCACTCAACTGCGCCTGCGGGAGGTGCTGAATCGCCCGCGTGTAATCGTCCAGGCTTTTGCTGTATCCATGGACGAGAGCGCCAGCGCCGCCCGAAAGGAATTCGGCGTTAAGCCACTCGGGCCGCTGCTTCGACATCGGCTCGATTTTCGATCCCATGCCACGCAGATTGGTAGTAATGATCAGCTCGGACAGAAAATCCTGCGGAACCTCAGACAACATATACG
>JBAVUZ010000933.1:0-3870 GCA_049697035.1 Candidatus Angelobacter sp.
GCTCAAGAGCCATTTTTCGGATGCGTGGGTCGAGTCAGGCTATCAAGCGCTCATTCCCGCCATGAAGAATAATGAAAAGGACCGTCATGTGGTAGCTGCAGCACTAAAGGCGGGATGCGAAGTTATCGTTACCTATAATCTCAAGCATTTTAAGGAAGCCCATCTCAAGCCGCTCGACATCGTTGCTCGACATCCGGACGAATTCTTAATTGACATCTATCATTTAAACCCTGAGATTGTTGTGCACACACTGTATCAACAGGGGGCAGCCCTGAAAGAAAAACTAACTCTGCCACAAGTACTGCAAAATCTGCGCACGGCCAAATGCGACAAATTCGCAGACCTCATCTCGGGAAAACTTGACCTCTGATCAACCGAGTTGCTCTTACTTTTTATAGCGCTTTTCCTGGCCTTTTCTGCAGGCCGAACTTACATTCCTTGAATACCTGCGGGAATGCGCTGTCGATCTCTAGATTCGGACTGACTCGAATGCGCCTAGATCAGGCGATGGCCTTTGCGGTTTCACGCTTTACACTTCTTTACCGCCTTCCCTCATGCCATCTTGAGAGCAGCCCGGCTAAACTGGTAAAGTAAGTATTCACTTACTTCATAAAACTCCCTCATGCCTGTACGTCTTTCATCTCTCGACCGCCGGCGCCAGATCTTGCGCACTGCCTCCGGTATTTTTGCGCGCAGAGGCTATCGCGGCACCACCACGCGGGAAATCGCCGATCGCGCCGGCATCAATGAAGCGCTGCTGTTCCGCCATTTCCCCAGCAAGGAAAAGCTTTACTGGACCCTGATTGAAGAGCTGTGCAGCGCCCGCGGTCGCCGCCACAACATTACGCGGATCGTGGAAGGCGGCGGCACTGACCTGGAGATTTTTACCGCAATCGCGCGCGAAATGCTGGTGCGAAATGCCCGCGACACGGAATTGACCCGCTTGCTCTGGTTTACCGCCCTGGAAAGCCACACGCTTTCACAACGGTTCTTCCGCACCTTTATCGCCGTTTATTACGAAGAGCTGGCTGCGTACATCAGGCGGCGCGTGCGGGAAGGCGCATTTCGCAACGTCGATCCCTTGCTCTCCGCCCGCGGGTTCCTGGGCATGGTGGTCTATCACTTTCTGGTGCAGGAACTTTTTGGGGCCAGAAAGTTCCAGAAGTTTGATCCGGAGACGGTGGCGGCCACTCTGGCGGGAATCTGGCTGAACGGAATGCGGAGTCCACTCAAAGCAATTTCGAACGGCCACAACGGAAATCATGCTCGCGCAGGAAAAAGATCCAACAATGAAAATTAGAAGCTACGTTTTTCACACATCACTGGCCGCGCTTCTGCTCTTGACCGCAGGGTGCGCCAACAAAGAAGCCGTTCAGGCAGCCAAGCCGACTGCCGCTGCGCCCGTGCGTATTGCCACTGTTGCATCGCGCACCATGCCGGTTGAGTTGCAAGCCATCGGAAACGTTGAAGCCATTTCCACTGTCTCCATCAAGGCGCAGATTTCCGGGCAGCTCATGCGTGTGCACTTCAAGGAAGGCGACTTCGTAAAAAAGGGGCAGCTGCTTTTCACCATTGATCGCGCGCCGTTTGAAGCGGCGTTGCGCCAGGCTGAAGGAACGTTGGCCAAGGACGAAGCGCAATCGCTCAACTCCAAGCTTGATGCGGAGCGCTACCAGGGGCTGGGCAAACAAGGGGTTGTTTCCAGGCAACAAGTGGATGCCGCCGGCGCCGCCGCAAATGCCATGGCCGCTACGGTCGCCGCCGATAAAGCCGCGGTTGAGACGGCAAAGATCAATCTGGAATATACGTCCATCTATTCGCCCATCAACGGACGCACGGGAAGCGTTGGCGTGAAGGAAGGCAATCTGGTGAAGGCCAATGATGTGCCGATCCTGGTAACGATCAACCAGATTGAGCCGATCTACGTGAGCTTCTCCATTCCGGAACAGCAGCTGGCCGAGCTGAAACAGTATTCCAACGCCAAGAGCCTGAAAGTGGACGCGGCGCCGCAAGGCAGCACGCAGCACTTCCAGGGCAAGCTTACGTTTATCGACAACTCAGTGGACCTAACCACGGGCACCATCAAACTGAAAGCCACGTTTAATAACGCAGCGCATGCGCTCTGGCCGGGGCAATTTGCCGACGTAAACCTTATGCTGAAGTCGCAACCGAACGCCATTGTGGTCCCCACAGCAGCGCTGCAAACCAGCCAGAACGGCACGTTTGTTTACGTGATCAACCAAGATCTGACCGCGCAACCGCAGCCGGTGAAAGTCGGCTGGAACGTAGGCGAGGAGACGGTGATTGCTTCAGGCCTGCAGCCGGGACAGCGCGTTGTTACAGACGGCCAGTTGCGCCTGACGCCGGGCGCCAAAGTCGAGATCAAGAGCGGGTCATAATGAGCAGGTCACAAAAATGAATACACAGCTATTTATCCGGCGGCCCATTACCACCACTCTGATCATGGCGGCGATCCTGATCTTTGGCGTGTTCGCGTATCGCCTGTTGCCGGTCAGCGATCTGCCCAACGTTGACTTTCCCACCATCCAGGTAAGCGCGACTCTGCCCGGAGCGAGTCCGGACACCATGGCGTCCGCCGTGGCCCTGCCGCTGGAAAAACAATTCTCCACGATTGCCGGCGTGGATTCCATGACGTCATCGAGCGCGCTTGGGTCTACCAGCATCACGCTGCAGTTCACGCTGGAGCGCAACATTGACGCAGCGGCGCAGGACGTGCAGTCAATGATTGCAAAAACGCTTTCACAGTTGCCGCCGGAGCTGCCGTCTCCACCTTCATACCAGAAAGTAAATCCCGCGGACCAGCCAGTGCTCTACCTGGCGCTCAGCTCGTCCACGATGCGCCTTTCTGACGTGGATGAAGCCGCGCAGACCACCGTGGCGCAGCGCCTCTCAATGATCAGCGGTGTGGCGCAGGTGCAGGTCTTCGGCACGCAAAAGTATTCGGTCCGCGCACAGCTTGATCCGCGAAAGCTGGCGGTCCACCAGATCGGCATCGACGACGTTTACAATGCAATCAATAACGCTAACGTAAACCTTCCCACAGGCACGCTCTTTGGCCATTCCACCGCTTACACCGTGCAGGCCACCGGACAGCTGCTGGAAGCCAATGCTTACAAACCCCTGATCGTCGCGTATCGCAACGGATCGCCGGTGCGGCTGGACGAAGTGGGCCATGTATTTGACAGCGTGGAAAACGACAAGACGGCGAGCTGGTTCAACGGTGATCGCGCCATTGTGCTGGCCATCCAACGCCAGCCAGGCACCAACACCGTGGAAGTGGTGGACGCCATCAAGAAGCTGCTGCCGCAGATGCAGCAACAGATGCCCGCCGGGATTAAGCTGGGCACGCTGTACGACAGATCGATTTCCATCCGCGATTCCGTGAACGACGTAAAATTCACGCTGCTTCTGACGATCGCGCTGGTGGTGATGGTAATTTTCCTTTTCCTGCGCAATATTTCTGCCACCATCATTCCCAGTCTGGCCCTGCCCATGTCGATTGTGGGCACGTTCTCCGTGATGTACCTGCTGGGCTACAGCCTTGACAATCTCTCATTAATGGCGCTCACGCTGACCGTTGGCTTTGTTGTGGATGACGCAATCGTGATGCTGGAAAACATCGTCCGCCACATGGAAATGGGCAAGCCACCGTATCAGGCCGCAGTGGAAGGCGCGAAGGAAATCGGCTTCACCATTATTTCCATGACGATCTCTCTCGCCGCCGTGTTCATTCCTGTGCTGTTCATGGGCGGAATCGTAGGACGGCTGCTGCACGAATTTGCCGTCACCATCGGCGTTTCAATTCTTGTTTCCGGCTTTGTCTCTCTCACCCTCACTCCCATGTTGTGC
>JBAVUZ010000934.1:0-1955 GCA_049697035.1 Candidatus Angelobacter sp.
CTCTTCGCGGACTCGCTCGTCCGCTGATCGGCGCTCGATCACCATGGATGACGATGACTCCGAACTGCTGATCAACCGCGAAGACCTGGACCTTGATCTGGATGGCGAAGAGGCGCAGTTTTTAAGAACAAACCGGCGCGTGCCGGTGCGCCGCAATGCCATCCCGAAAAAAGCAGCAAGCCAGTTAAAGATTGCCGGCGTGATTGCCGCTATTGTGGTGGGTTGTGGCGGGCTTACGGCGTGGGCTTACAGCTATGGCATGACCTCATGGCGCTTTCGCATTCAATCGAGTGACGCGGTTGAGATTTCAGGGGTCAAGAATGCCTCGCGCGCGCATGTGATGGAAGTGGCGGGCGCGGATATTGGCCGCAACGTTTTCTTTGTCCCCCTGGACGAGCGCAAGAAACAGCTGGAGCAAATTCCATGGGTGCAGGAAGCGACGGTGATGCGCCTGCTGCCCAATCGCATCGCCGTGACTATCCACGAGCGGACGCCGGTGGCCTTTGCCCAGATCGGCTCGCGCATCAGCCTGATCGATGCCAATGGCGTGGTGATGGGCTTGCCCGCTGACCGCAAGACAAAATATTCCTTCCCCGTAGTCCGCGGGATTACCGATACCGAACCGCTTTCGTCGCGCGCGGCGGCGATGAAGATTTACAACCGGCTGGTGAGCGAGCTTGGCGCAGTTGATGGAGAGGGCACCGCATCGGGAGGTACGTCGGGCGGCCCCAATTACGTCAAGCAGCTGAGCGAGGTTGATCTTTCCGATCCGGAAAACGTGAAGGTCACGGCAAATGATCCGGGCGGGACGATGGTCGTCCATCTGGGAGCCCAGGACTTTCTGCCCCGCTACAAACTTTATGTGACGCACATTGCGGAATGGCGGCAGCAGTTTCAGAACGTGCAGTCTGTGGACCTGCGGTATGAAGGACAGGTGGTGGTGAATCCGGACAAGACAGCAGTCGCCGAAAAGCCCTTACCACTGATGAACACGGATGACACGGATCGGAAAAAGCCGGTGATGAAGCCGGTAAGCGCTAAGGCAAAGCCGAAGACGGCAAAAGCGAAGAAGAGTTCACCGCAGAGGACGCAAAGAGCGCAAAGGTAAGAATTTGACTGTGCACCTGGTTTTTTGGATTTGTGATCTGTGAGTTTCGCGAGCAGTTGAAGGACTACAGCCAAAAGGCCGGCAGTCAAGAGACAAAGCTAAAGGCTAAGAGCCAACGGCTAGAAGCTAGGAGCTAGTAGCTAGCAGCTTTTTTATAAGGACTCGACTCATGAGCAGTAACGGCAACGGTAAACATCCTTTGAACTTGATTACGGTGCTGGACGTTGGCAGCGCGAAGACGGTTGCGCTGATCTGCGAGGCCACGGACGCGGGGCTCAAGTATCGCGGGCACGGCATGGCGGAGAGCCGAGGATCGCGCAAGGGCATCATCGTTGAACTGGATAAAGCAGTGCAGAGTATCCACAAAGCGGTGGAGGAAGCGGAGAAGCTTGGCGGATGCCAGGTGGGGAACGCCGTGATCTCGGTGGCGGGCTCGCATATTAAAGGAGTGACGAGCCGCGGCGGCGTAACGCTGGGTTCGCGCCCCAGAGACGTGACGCGAGAAGACATTCGAACGGCGGTGGAGAAAGCTCGGTCAGTGACGCTGCCCGATGATCGCGAAGTGCTGCACCTGCTGCCGCAGGAATTCATTTTGGATGACCAATCAGGCGTGCGTGATCCTGCGGGCATGATGGGACGACGACTGGAAGTGAATCTGCACATGGTGACGGCCTCCGCCAGCGCCACGCAGAACGTGGTGACGGCGGCGAACCGCGCAGGGCTGCACGTGGACAACGTGGTGTATGAAGCGTTGATGTCCGCCGACAGCACGCTGCGCGCCGACGAAAAAGAGCTGGGCGTTTGCCTGGCTGATATCGGCGCGGGCTCGACCGACATGATTGTTTAT
>JBAVUZ010000935.1:0-8792 GCA_049697035.1 Candidatus Angelobacter sp.
AAAATCCCCAGATGCAACAGATGTGGGGCAGAGATGCGCTCTGTTTCAATTCCGGAAACTGAATTTTTCATTTGAAAAAACAGCCCAAAACATCGTTAGACTAAATGGAGTTAGACTGGTGAAATTACGCTATAAAGTAAATTTTTAGACGGGCTGTGATGTGCGGCCAGATCGGAAACCAGAGGCTCAGACTTCCAGGTTTTTTGGTGAGCTTCCATTCCATGGCCAAGGTATTTTCAACTCCGATTCAGAAATTCTTAAAACCCATTGAAAAGTTAGAGTTTATTAAAAATGTCTCCTGAAAGAGCTGAGTTGAAAAAAGATCAGGCAGAAGAAGAGCGGGAACTGCTGCGTCTTTTGCTCCAGAAAGAGGGCCTTAGCTCCGAGGCCTGGGAGATTAACTCGCCAGAAACTCGCGAGCGGCTGCCGCTTTCCTGGGCACAAAAGCGCCTCTGGTTTCTGGATCGTCTGCAACCGGGAAATGATTTTTACAACGTCGTGCTAGCTTGCGAACTGCACGGAGATTTGAACTGGCCAGCTCTAGAAAAGAGTTTGCAAGAGATCATCCATCGGCATGGGGCCTTGCGGACGGGGGTTGTCGTAGAGGACGGCGAGCCAGTGCAAAAGGTTGAGGACTCTGTAGAGTTCCGGCTGCAACTGCTGAATCTAAGCGATCAGGAAGGCGTTGCGGACACCAAAAAACAGGCTCAGGAGATCATCAAGCAGGAAGTATCAAAGCCTTTCGATCTGGAAAGCGCACCCTTGTTGCGTGGCGTGCTGATCCGGATAGCGGAACGGGAACACATTCTGGCGTTGAGCATTCACCATATCGTGGTGGATGAGTGGTCGATGGGGATCTTGCAGCAGGAAATAGCGCTGCTATACGCGGCGTATGTGCAGGGGCAGGAATCGCCGCTGCAGGAGATGCCACTCCAATATGCGGATTACACGCTGTGGCAGATCCAGTGGCTGCAAGGGGAAGTTTTTGTCCGCCAGATGGAGTACTGGAAGAAACAGTTAGCTGGGATGCCGGAATTTTTGGAACTTCCCACAGACAAGCCGCGACCGGCCATGCCCCTGCATCGGGGCAGCACGGATGCGGTAACCATTGACAAAGAGTATTGGGAAAACCTGAAGTTGTTCAGTCGGCAAGAGGGCGCCAGCGTTTTTATGACAGTGCTGGCGGTCTATCAGGTGCTGCTCTCGAGGTATACGGGACAGACGGATTTTGGAGTGGGAACGCCGATAACGAACCGTAGATATATGCGGATGGAGGGCATGATTGGATTCTGTGTAAACACTCTGATCATGCGGGCTGATCTGAGGGCCGAGCCGACTTTCAGGGAAGTGCTCAGGCGTGTGCGGAGCGCGACGCTGGATGCCTTCGATCATCAGGACTTGCCTTTGGAGAAGCTGGTGGAGGAATTGGCTCCGGAGCGGCAGTTCAGCGGATCGCCACTGTTTCAGGTGACATTTACGTTCATGGATGGCAAGGCAGTACCGCTTGAGCTTCCAGGCCTGGAGATGCGTCCAATGGCGCCGGAAATCACCACCTCGAAGTACGATCTGGCGCTGCTCGTGGTAGACCGTGAAGTTCCTCTGCTGGCGTTTAACTATGACACCGGTTTGTTTGAGGCGGACACGATTCAGCAGATGCTTCAGCACTTTGGCCACTTGCTGGCCACCGCAATAGCCGAACCTGAGCTTCGAATTTGCGATCTGCCGATGCTGACTCAGGATGAAATCCGGCAGCTTTTAGTGGAGTGGAATCCGACGCCGGTCCAATTTGGCCGGAAGTGCGTGCATGAGCGATTCGAAGATCAGGTGACAAGAACGCCGAATGCGCCGGCAATCGTGTTCGAAGACGTTTCTTTGACCTATGGAGAGCTGAACCGGAGAGCGAACCAGTTGGCGCGGCACCTGAGAAGCATAGGAGTGAAGCCGGAGACGCGAGTGGCGATTGGGGTGGAGCGAGGATTGGAAATGGTGGTGGGGATGGTGGCGGTCTTTAAGGCTGGGGGAGCCTATGTTCCGCTGGATCTGTCGTATCCGGAGCAACGCTTGCAATTCATGTTGCAGGACAGTGCACCAGTGGCGCTGCTGGTGAGCAATGAGCGGCAGGGGTTGGGGGATTTGGCAGGTGGAATGCATCAAGGCGTCCACGTTATCGATTTAACTAACGTGTATGTATTCGGGAATCTGCCGGAGACGAATCTGGACCGTGCCGAGACGGGTGTTGACCCTGAAAACGTGGCCTGTGTCATCTACACTTCGGGATCGACCGGAGAACCGAAGGGGAGCGAGATCCCACATCGCAGTATTCCCGGATTCATTTTTGGAACGGATTACGTCTGCTTCGATGAAGAGTCGGTACTGTTGCAGCATTCATCGGTGAGCTGGGATGCATTCACGCTGGAGCTATGGCCGGCGTTGCTGAGCGGAGGACGAAGCGTGCTGGCGCGGCAACGAGTCATGAGCGCGGAAGAAATCCGGGAGTACGTGCAGGGCCAGGGAGTCAATACGCTGTGGTTGACGGCGGCGCAGTTCAACTCGATTGTGGAAAGCGATGTGAGGTGTCTGGAAGGCGTGAAGTATCTGATGACCGGGGGAGAAGCGGCTTCGGTGAGGCATATCCGGCGGGTAAAGGAGCAGTTACCTGGAATGCGAGTGGTGAATGGGTACGGACCATCGGAATGCACGGTGTTCAGCAGTTGCTATGTAGTGCCGGACGAGTTGCCAGAGACCATGCTGTCGCTGCCGATCGGCAAACCGATTGGCGACCGGAGGATGTATGTGCTGGATCGAGCGATGAACGTGTCGCCCATTGGAGTGGTGGGGGAAGCCTATATAGGAGGAGCGAGTGTAGCGCGGGGATATTTTCTGCGTCCGGATTTGACGGCGGAGCGGTTTGTGCCGGATCCGTATAGCGCGCAAGGGGGAGAGCGATTGTACCGGACGGGCGATCTGGTTCGGTGGCGGCGAGACGGAACGATCGAATTTGTAGGACGAAATGATGATCAGGTCAAGGTACGTGGCTTCAGAATTGAGTTGGGAGAAATTGAAGCGCGGCTGTTGGAATATGACGAAGTGAGGGAAGCGGTGGTGGTAGCGCAGGATGATGTGGCTGCGGGCAAGCGTCTGGTGGCTTATTACACAGAAGGCGCAAATGATTTTCAGCAGAGCAATGGGCAAGGAAAGCTCGGAGCAGAAGAATTGCGCCGCCATCTGGCGCAAAGACTGCCAGAGTACATGGTGCCGGCGGCGTATGTGCGGCTGGAAGCATTGCCGCTGACGTCCAATGGGAAGCTGGACCGTAAGCGGTTACCAGCGCCAGATGGAAATGCGTACTCGGTGAGTGGATATGAGGAGCCGCAAGGAGAAGTTGAAACAACGCTGGCGGCGATCTGGCAGGAAATGCTTGAAATAGCAACGGTGGGCCGGAACGATGATTTTTTTGAATTAGGCGGGCACTCGCTGCTGGCGGTAACGATGATTGGGCGGTTAAGGGAAACACTCAGATTGGAAGTGGAAATCGGCGATGTATTTGAGCATTCACGTCTGAGCGAATTAGCCGGCAAGATCTCAGGCGGCAGAAAGGCGCAATTGCCGCCCATCACAAAAGCCGATCGCAGTCAGCCTCTTCCGCTTTCGTATGCGCAGCAACGGTTGTGGTTCCTGGCGCAGATGGAAGGAGTGAGCGAGGTCTATCACATGCCCTTTGGCGTGCGTCTGGTGGGCAGGCTGGATCGGCAGGCATTGGGCCTGGCTTTGGATCGGATCGTCCAGCGCCATGAGACGTTGCGGACGACGTTCGCAATGGTGGATGGCGAACCAGTGCAGCGGATTGCCCCGGTGGAGGGCAGCCATTTTACATTGCGCGACCATGATTTGCGCGAACAGCGAGACTCGGAGCTTATATTACGACAACTCTATGAAGAAGAGGCGCATGCGAGTTTTGATCTGGAAGCCGGTCCGCTGATTCGCGGACGGCTGGTCCGGCAGGGAGAAGATCAGTATGCGCTGCTTATCACCATGCACCATATCATCTCCGATGGCTGGTCGGTCGGAGTATTGCTCAACGATTTGAGCGTTTTGTACCGGGCCTTTGTACGAGGAGCCGCTGATCCGTTGCCGGATCTGGCTGTGCAATATCCAGACTACGCGGTATGGCAGCGGCATTGGATGCAGGGAGAAGTCCTGGAGCGGCAAGCTCAGTACTGGAAAACCACGCTGGCAGGGGCGCCGACCCTGCTTGAGTTACCTGCGAACCATGTGCGGCCAGCAAACCAGGAGTATGCGGGCGCATGGTACGACATGGTGCTGGATGAAAGGTTAACGGCAGGATTAAAGGAATTGAGCAAGCAGCATGGCGCTACCTTATATATGACGCTCGTGGCAGGATGGGCGGCCCTTATGGGGCGCTTATCGGGCCAGCAGGACATATTGATAGGGTCGCCGGTAGCCAACCGAAGGCAAGGAGAGCTTGAAAGGCTGATCGGATTTTTTGTGAACACGTTGGTGCTGCGGGCAGATTTATCCAACAGACCTGATGTTGGCGAACTGCTGGAACGAGTGAAAATCCAGTCGCTGGGTGCGCAGCAACATCAAGATATTCCCTTTGAGCAGGTAGTTGAAGCCGTGCAGGCCGAACGTAGCCTGGCCCATGGCCCATTGTTTCAGGTGATGTTTGCGTGGCAGAACGCTCCCAGGGGGGAGTTGGACCTTGTTGGATTGAAGACGATGGGACTGGAAATGGCTTCGCATCGCGTAGCCCGGTTTGATCTCACGGTGTCTTTGTGGGAGTTTAGCGAACGGATTGCAGGCGGCGTGGAATACGCCACGGCGCTCTATGAGAAAGCAACGATCGAGCGCTATATGGAATATTGGCGCCGCATGCTGGAAGGAATGGTCGCCGCAAGCGGGCAGATCGTCGATTGTCTGGAATTGCTGTCAGAGGGCGAGCGGAACCAGCTTCTGTATGAGTGGAACCAGACGGATGCGGTATACCCCCACAAGTGTGTGCATGAGTTATTCGAAACCCAGGTGAGAAGAAGTGCGGAAGTGATAGCGGTGGAGTTTGAAGGGCAGAAGTTAACGTATGGTGAGCTGAACCGGAGAGCAAATCAGTTAGCACATTATTTAAGGAAAGCAGGAGTGGGGCCGGAGATACGAGTGGGAATCTGCATGGAACGCGGTCTGGAAATGGTGATCGGGCTGCTAGGAATTCTAAAAACAGGTGGGGCTTATGTAGCACTAGACCCTGATTATCCGGCAGAGCGTCTCAAGTTCATGGTGGAGGATTCATCGATAACTGTGCTGCTGGCGCAAAGTGGTTTATTGGAGCAGTCGCCGGGATCTGCGCAGGTGATTTACTTAGACCAGGAACTGGCTGCGATAGCGCAGGAGAGTGGAGAAAATGTTGGGCTTCCGCTTCATCCGGGCAATCTTGCCTACGTGATTTACACGTCAGGATCCACGGGCAGGCCAAAAGGGGTGGCTATCCAACATAGTAGTGCGAACGTGCTACTGCACTGGGCACGGGAGGTCTTCTCGGTAAAGGAGTTGGAGGGAGTATTGGCTTCCACCTCAATCTGTTTTGATCTGTCTGTATTTGAGATTTTTGCTCCGCTCAGTTGGGGTGGAAAGACAATCATGGTGCGGAATGCGCTGAGCCTCGCAGAGATTGGGCAAAACGCGGGAGTAAGTTTACTCAACACAGTGCCATCTGTGATGGCGGAGTTGCTGCGAATCAAGGGCGTACCTGACTCGATTCGAACTGTGAACATGGCTGGAGAAGCTTTGCCGCTGAACACTGTGGAGCAACTCTTCGAAGAATCAGAAGTGGAGCGGGTTTTCAATCTGTACGGGCCATCGGAGGACACCACGTACTCCACTTATGCATGTCTCAAAAGAGGAGAGACAAATGGGAGGGCGGTGCCGATTGGAAAACCGATCAGCAATACGCAAGCTTACGTACTGGATAGAGAGTACCAGCCAGTACCAGTGGGGGTTATCGGCGAGCTGTGTCTGGGAGGCCGTGGAGTCGCGCGCGGATATTTAAACCGGCCAGAGCTGACTGCGGAAAAGTTCGTTCCCAATCCTTTCGTTGAACGCGGCGGAGAGAGGATGTACAGAACCGGGGACCAGGTGAAATGGGGGCAGAATGGGACCTTGGAATTCCTGGGCCGGCTGGATCAACAGGTAAAGCTGCGGGGTTACCGTATTGAACTAGGAGAAATCGAAGCAGCTTTGCGGGCACATCCGGGAGTCGAAGGGTGTGCCGCAATAGTTCGGGAAGATCAACCCGGAGAAAAACGAGTAGTGGCGTATGTGGTTACGAACGGCGCTGTGGCGCTGCCATTCAGGGACTTCCTCAAAGATCGATTGCCTGATCACATGATTCCATCAGCTTTTGTGGAGATGGACCATTTGCCGCTTACGCCAAACGGCAAGGTCGACCGCAAAGCATTGCCCGCTCCGGAGAGAGGATGGAGTGAAAGGAAAGGCCATGTGGGCCCGCGCAATGGCGAAGAAGAAGTATTGTGCGATCTGTTTGCGGAAGTGTTAAACCGGGACCGCGTAAGTGTGCATGACGACTTCTTTGCCATGGGCGGACACTCGCTGCTGGCTACCAAGTTAGTAAGCCGAATCCGCGACACTTTGGGAGTAGATGTAGCGCTGCGCAGCGTCTTTGAATCGCCCACCATTGCCAAGTTAGCACCGCGACTGCAAGATAGCGGGAAAACCCGGAGTTCATTGCGACGCTACCCCAACGTCGGGCGAGCGCCGTTATCGTATTCCCAACGGCGGCTATGGTTCATCGATAAACTGAAGGGTAGCAGCGCGGAATATAACATGCCAGAGGCGTTGCGTTTGCGCGGCAGATTGGACGTGGACGCATTGCGCCGCACCGTCCAGTCCATTGTGGACCGGCACGAGAGCCTGCGCACCCATTTTGGAGAAGAGCAGGGGGAGCCGGTACAGATCATCGCGCCCAGCCTTACTGTTGAAATTCCAATGGAAGACCTCAGCCTGCTTTCTGAGCCCGAGCAGCAGCGGCAGGTGATCGCGTTCCTGAACAATGAATGGTGTGAACCATTCGATCTGGCTGATGGTCCTGTGCTGCGAGTGAAGCTGCTTAAGCTGGCGGAGGAAGATCATATTCTCCTGCGAACATTCCATCACATTGTCTCGGATGGATGGTCGCTGGGCGTGTTCATGAGGGAGTTCAGGGATTTGTATGAGGCTTACTTGGAAGGCCGCGAGAACCCATTACCGGCCTTGCCTTTGCAATTCGCGGATTTTGCTTTGTGGCAGACGCAATCGGCACGTGATGGACTACTGGATGAAGATCGCCGGTTCTGGAAAGAGCAACTGGCAGGAATACCGGAAGAGTTGGAGATTCCACGTGATAGGGAACGTCCCTCTGTACAGACTTTCGCGGCGGATGCTTGTGGAATAACTTTACCGGCGGAAAAAGTAGCGGCTTTGAAACAGTGTGGTCGCTCCACCTTATACATGACGCTGATTGCAGCTTTTGCCGTTCTGCTGCATCGCTACAGCGGACAGGATGACATTGTGGTTGGTTCGCCCATTGCCAATCGCCAGGATGAGCGGCTGGAGGGGCTGGTCGGGTATTTTGCAAACATGTTGGCGATGCGAGTGAGAGTGGACCCCAACGCCAGTTTCCGCGAACTGCTTGATCAGGTACGTGAGTTTGCGTTGGAGGCCTATCGGCACCAGGACATTCCCTTTGAGCGGGTGCTGGAAGAACTCTCAGTGAACCGCAGATCAAACCGGACACCCGTCTTCCAGGTGATCTTTGCCCTCCAGAATGCTTCCTCAGGATCGCAGGAGCTTAAAGGACTGAAGATTGAGGAACTGAGAGCAGAAGCCTGGACCGTGCGCTTCGATTTAGAGGTGAATGCTATCGAACGCAATGGACAACTGCACATCGTCTGGATTTACAACCGTGATTTGTTTGATCGCGGACGCATGGAGCAAATGGCGCGGCATTACGAGCGATTGCTAACCGCGGCATTGCAGGACCTAGACCAAACTGTCTGCAATTTGGGGACACTGAACGCGAACGAAATACTTTCGCGATGAACGTTTGTGGCGCTGATACCGAAATTTGACTATCAGAAACTTTCATAAAGGGCTTTAGAGAAATGTCTTCAGGAAGAGTTGCATTGAAGAAAGATCGGTTGGAAGAAGAGCGGGAACTCCTGCGGCGTTTGTTGGAGAAGGAAGGCCTTGGCGCTCCAGGTACTCAGACAACGCAGAGTTGCGCGCAGGAGCACCCTCCTTCTTCTTCATCGGAAGCCTCCGGAGCGAGACCTTCGCTCTTCCCGCTTTCCTATCAGCAGGAGCAGCTTTGGTTCCTGGACAGGTTCCATCCAGGCACTGCGTTCTACAACGTGCCTATGACCTGGCGGGTCAAAGGCGACCTGGATGTTGCCACGCTGGAACGTAGTTTGCAGGAGGTGGTGCGGCGACACGAAATCCTGCGGACCTGCTTCGTGACGGACGAA
The DNA here is from genome assembly GCA_049697035.1 of Candidatus Angelobacter sp. Classification (GTDB taxonomy): domain Bacteria; phylum Acidobacteriota; class Terriglobia; order Terriglobales; family Acidobacteriaceae; genus Angelobacter. The sequence goes on from JBAVUZ010000935.1 coordinate 8,535, forward strand.
CACGGGAAACCGATGCAGAAAGTTGTTGAGGAGAGGCTCGATGTGCGGTTGCCGGTCATGGATATGCGACATTTGGAACCGGGAGCGCGAGAGGAGCAGGCGAAGAAGGTTATTGCGGAGGAGAGCAGTGCGGCATTTGATTTAAGTCGGGCGCCCTTATTCCGCGGAGTGTTGGTGCGTATAGAAGAAGGCGATCACGTTTGGGGGCTCACGCTGCACCACAGTATTTGTGATGAGTGGTCTTTGGCAGTATTGATG
>JBAVUZ010000936.1:0-5163 GCA_049697035.1 Candidatus Angelobacter sp.
AACCAGGCGTCCAACAACAGCGACTTTGTCCCGTCACCTGCCGGATTCGCTTCTGATTCCAACTTCAAAGATATTTATGCTCGCGTCTCCTATCGCTTCAATCTGGAACACGATCCGGCCAGCCGCAATGCCGTGCAGGCTGCTGGAGCTACAGGTCCGCGCGACCACACATACATAAATCTGGGTAGCTATTACTTTTACGGCCGCTCGGTGCAGCGCTTCAGTGGGGAAACCTTGCTCGGTGATCCTGCGGTCTTGACTGCCAGGGAACCTTTTTACCGCGCAGGCGGCGATTTCAGCGTCAACTATCGCGCACTCAACGTTTACGGCCTCTTCATGTACGGACACGACGTGAATCAACTCCCGATCGACATAACGGGCACACCAATTCCGCTGCCCGTTGCTCCCGCTCCGGCGCCGTTGCCAGTGGGATTCATTCATGGTAGTCCGGCAAGTTTTACCGGTGGCTTTGTACAGGCTGATTACCTGATTCATCCCTGGTTGATGGCCATCATGCGCTGGGACGCTGTCAACTCCGGAGAAGACCAACTCAACAGTCTAGCCGGCGCAGCGCCTCTTACGGTCCACACCACGCGCAACCGCTTCACGCCCGGAATACAGTTCCTGATTCATGCCAACATCAAAGCGTCATTTGAATACCAGTTCCGCCCACAACAGAGCGTAACCATTATCACTAACCCCATTACTGGATTACCATCGTCGATTGAGCCGTTCCGCACAAACACGGCAGTGGTAGCGCTGGAATGGGTGTACTAAAACTTTGGAGAGGATGCACTCATGAAAACGAAATACGTATTGCTAGTCTCAGTACTCACGCTCTTGGCCGCTCAGATGAGCTTTGCCGGCAGTCTCAAAGGTAAAGTTTCTCCGGGAAAATCGGTCGTCTACCTGGAATCGACCGCTCCGGTACCTGTCACCACAGACAAGCCCGTAACCATGGACCAGAAGGGCCTAAGCTTCCAACCTCACGTGATGGTGATTCAGTTGGGGACCACCGTGGAGTTTCTAAACAGTGATAAGGTGCAGCACAACGTCTTCTGGCCGTCGATTTCCGGCGACAAGAAGAAGACCCACAACATGGGAACCTGGCCGCAGGGACAAAAGAAGGCATTCAAGTTCAACGATCCCGGCGTGGTGACGCTGCTCTGCAACGTTCACCCGGAAATGGCCGGCTACATCATCGTCTCCCCAACTCCTTATTTTGCCGAAACAGACGCGGACGGCACCTATAAGATTGCCAACGTTCCTGACGGCCAATACACTGTCAACGCATGGCATGAAGGCAAGAAACTTCAATCCAAGAAAATAACCGTGACCGGCGATGCTTCTGCCGACTTCACACTGCAGTAAAAGACGTAAGCGGGACGGCTTCGGCCGTCCCGTTAAACCCAGCGCGGGGGCTTAAGACGTCATGCAGAAGCGTTTTCAAAACAAAACGGTGAGCCGGGATTGGCTCAACACCAACTTTCCCTGCATGATGGCCTGCCCGGCCCACACCAATGCGGGACGGTACGTGGCGCTGATTGCGGAAGGCAGGTTTGAAGAAGCCTACCGCTTCGCCCGCGATCCCAATCCCCTGGCCAGTATCTGCGGAAGGGTATGCGCGCATCCTTGTGAGACCGCATGCCGCCGCGGCGAAATCGACAAACCCATTCAGATTCGTGCCCTCAAGCGCTTTCTTACGGAGCGCCATGGCCCCGAGTCGAAAAACTTCAAGCCCAACCCGGTGGAAAAACAGCCTGCGCTGCCCTTTAAGGTTGCGGTAATCGGCGCCGGACCAGTTGGCCTTTCCGCCGCGCATGACCTGGCCTTGATGGGATACCCCGTCACGATCTTTGAGGCCGCTGCCGTCCCGGGAGGCATGCTCTATCTGGGAATTCCTGAATACCGCCTTCCGCGCGATGTCGTGGAAGCGCAGGTCAGAGAGATTCTGGAAACCGGCGATGTCACGCTGAAATTGAACCAGCGCGCCGGCAAAGACTTTTCGGTCGAGGAACTGCGCGCGCAGGGCTTTGATGCCGTGCTGATCGCGGTGGGTGCGCATCGTAGCCGCGATCTTTCCATTCCCGGCGTCGATCTGGATGGCGTGTATAAAGGCATTGATTTTCTTCTGAACGTGAATCTGGGCTACAAGTTCACCATCGGCAAGAAAGTAGTGGTGATCGGCGGCGGCAATGTGGCCATGGACGTCGCCCGCTCCGCTGCCCGCGAAGTCGTCCGCCAGCACGAGATACCTACAGAAGAATGGTCCAAAAACATCAGCGCCGTTGCTTCGCATGAAATGGTGGATATTTCTCTTTCCGCGCTGCGCATGGGTGCCAGCGAAGTGCACATTGTCTGCATCGAACGTCGCGATGAGATCCCGGCAGCCCTGGAAGAGGTGGAAGAAGCTGAGACAGAAGGCGTGATCATCCATGCCGGGTTCGGGCCGAACAAAGTGATTGGCAAAAATGGCCGCGTCACCGCGCTTGAAACCGTCCGCACCAGCCGTGTGTTCGACGAGAACGGAAGATTCAGTCCTCAGTTTGCTCCGGGAAGCGAATCACTTGTGGAATGTGACACGGTGATCATGGCCATCGGGCAGACTCCCAACCTGGATTTTCTCGGCAAGGATAGCAAGATTGAAGTGTCATCCCGCGGGCTGATTTCCGTGGACCGCAGCAACCTGATGACCTCCGTCCCCGGCATCTTTGCCGGCGGCGATTGCGTTTTTGGTCCACGCCTGATTATTGACAGCGTGGCTGACGGCAAGCGCGCCGCCGTGGGCATTGACGAATTTCTGCGCGGGCAGAAACATGCCGATCCCATTCTTGAAGTTGAAGTCTTTGACATGCACCAGATGATCACCAACTACATGGAGATCGCGCGCAAGTCTGTCCCCATGCTGCCGTTGGAACGTCGCACAGGTGTAACCGAAGTGGAAATCGGCTTCGACGAGCAGACCGCCATCGAAGAGGCCCAGCGCTGCCTGCACTGTTGGATCAACACAGTTTTTGAAGGCACGGAGGTTGACGGCAGCGAATGTGTTCTGTGCGGCGGCTGCGTTGATGTTTGCCCCGAGCAGTGCCTGGAGTTGGTCCCGCTTGAAAGTTTTGAATTTCCTGAACCCGTGCTTGCCCACCTGGAACAAAATGAAAGTGCCTATGAGGTCGAGTTGCGCGGGGTAAAGCCGCAGGAACTGGGCATGGGAACACTCACCGGAGCGGTGATGGTGAAGGACGAAACGCGCTGCATCCGCTGCGGACTGTGCGCGCTGCGCTGCCCGGTCAAGGAAATCACCATGGAAGCGTTCCACTTCAGATCGGCCGAAAGCACCGGATTGATTCCGATCCAGTCATTTGATTTGAGGAGCAGCAAATGAACGACGTGAAAACACAAGTCCAGGAACCGCCCGCTGGCGCGACCGCTAAGGACGAAGACTGCAAAGACTGCAGCCGCCGGGAGTTCTTTGCCAAAGTCGGCATGGGATCACTGATTGTGGCCGCTGCCGGCACAGGTTTGTTCTCCTATGAATACTTCTCACCGAATGTATTGTTTGAATCCGCACCCATCATCAAGGCCGGCAAGCCGGACCAGTTCCCCGCAGGTACCGTAACGCTGGATGCGCAAAGCGGCATTTACCTGATCAACGGCGCCAAAGGCTTTTACGCACTGGGCGCGATTTGCACACACCTGGGTTGCCTCACAGCGTGGAAGCCTGAGCTTGATTTGATTGCTTGCCCGTGCCACGGCAGCCGTTTTAATCGCGATGGCGTAAAAGTTGCCGGGCCTGCGCCGCAGCCGCTTCCCTGGCTGAAGGTCTGGCTGGCCGAGGATGGAAACCTGATGGTCGATCGTTCAACCACGTTGAAAGAACCGGAATACGTGAAGGTATAAGCATGGCCACAACAGTCAAAGCAGAGTTCGAGCGGATCAGGAATACGGAAGTCTGGCGCACAATATTCCGCAGCGGCAGCGGCTCCAGCAATCTGCATCGCTCACAGGCCGTCCAGCAGAATATCTTTCTACATCTTTTTTCGGTGAAGGTGCGTTCACGCGCTCTGGAATTCAGTCCCACATGGTATCTGGGCGCGCTCACCCTGAGCACGTTCTTCATCCTGATCGCCACCGGCATTCTTTTGATGTTTTATTACCACCCGTCGGTGCCGCAAGCTTATGCGGACATGAAGGACCTGCAATTTGTGGTCGCTTCTGGCGTGTTTCTGCGCAACCTGCATCGCTGGTCGGCCCACGCGATGGTCTTTCTGGTATTCGCACACATGTTCAAAGTGTTTTATCGCGGCGCGTATCGTCCGCCGCGGCAATTCAATTGGGTGATCGGCGTATTCCTGCTGCTGCTGACTTTGCTGCTCAGTTACACCGGTTACCTGCTGCCCTGGGACCAGTTGGCATATTGGGCCGTCACGGTCGGGTCCAATATCGCCAAAGCCGTTCCGCTCATGGGAAAACAGATCCGGTTCCTGATGCTGGGCGGAAATGAAGTGAACGCCAATGCCCTGCTCCGCTTTTACGTGCTGCACTGCGTGATCCTGCCGCTGGCCGCAATTCTGCTGGTCGGCGTCCACTTCTGGCGAATCCGTAAAGACGGCGGCCTGTATGTTCCGGAGAAGAAACAACTATGACCGACGGACCCAAGATGAAACCTGAGGTGAAGATGCAAGCTGAAGTGCAGTCTGACGTGCGCAAGAACCCGCGGCGTATCGCTTTCATCCTGCGCCGCACTTCTCCGTACGTAAAAGCGCAGGACGATGCCCGCGTCATGACGTATCCGACAGCGCTGTCGCGTTTCATCATCGCCCTGGAAGTTGCGTTCGTCTTACTCGTGTGGATTTCATTGCTGGCCAATGCGCCGCTGGAAGGCATTGCTGATCCCATGCACACGCCCAATCCAGCCAAAGCGCCCTGGTACTTTCTGGGACTGCAGGAACTCCTGCACTATTTTCCTCCTATGGTCGCGGGAGTTCTGGTTCCAGGGTTGGTGGTGGGCGCTCTCATAGTGATTCCCTATTTCAACATCAACATTGAAGGTGAGAGCCTGTGGGCCAGAGACCGCAAGCGCCGATTGATGGTCATTGGCGTCGCGCTCGTCTTGTTCTGCATATTCCTTCTGGTCTACGACGTGATCGTTGCCCTGGTGCCGAC
>JBAVUZ010000937.1:0-1901 GCA_049697035.1 Candidatus Angelobacter sp.
GTGGAAAACTACCCCCAACTGAAGTCGAATGAAAACTTTCTGCGACTGCAGGATGAACTGGCTGGAACCGAGAACCGGATTGCTGTCGAGCGCAAGCGCTACAACGATGCATTGCAGGACTACAACACGTTCATTGGTCTTTTTCCGAACAGCATTTGGGCCGGCATGGCTGGATTCAAGCGCAATGAAGCATACTTTGCCGCGAGTGAAGGCGCAAAGACCGCGCCCAAAGTTGATTTCTCCGGCGTAAAACCCACACCGCCCGCGCAAGCCACACCGCAACCGGCACATTAACAGCTATTTGGGCCGTGGCATCGGCTGCGGCCCAAGCATCATCTGACTAGTCCAATCTTCCGTATCAGATCCTGAAATCTGGGGTCCGACCGGACGTCATCCAGCATCGGTTCAACGTTGAGCCAGGTCAAACCGTCAGCGCGATCGTCATAGGCTTTTTCCAGCCACATCATTGCTTTGTCTTTATCTCCCAAACCGGCAAAGAGCATTCCAAAATATGTTGGCGGTATGTAACGCTTTTTTGCAGCTGCCTTAAACGCCTCGGCCAGCTTCATGGTCTCAGCTTTTTTGCCGCTCACGGCATAGGCCAGGCCCAGCGCCGCGTCCATCAGCGGCATCTCACCTGTTTCGGTTCGTGCCTGCTTCAGGTGCGCAATAGCTTTGGCATGCTCGTTCAAGCGCATATAGGCGCGGCCAGCGATAAAGTGCAGCATAAAATATCCGGGATCTAACTGCTTGGCCTTCTCGCATTCGTCCACCGCACGCTGGTATTCACGGCCAAAATAATATGCAGCTGCGCGCGTGGTGTGGACGGCCACCAGCCGGTGCGGATCGGTTTCCTGCACAATGCTCATCGTCTGCTCAATCTCGTCAAACGCCGCGTCGCGCCTGCCCAGCGCCAGCAGCAGCCATGAGTACCACAGATGCGTGTCCGCGTGGTCCGGGTTCAGCTCGATCGCCAACTCGTAGCCGGCCGCAGCTTCTTCCCATTTCCAGTGGTAATGGTGGTTTACCAGTGCCAGCGCTGTGTGCGCTTCCGCAAATGAGCTGTCCAACTCCAGTGCTTTGCGCGCGGCCTTCTCGGCTTTCGGCATGGCTTCACGCGGCGGCAGCAGATCAAATGGGGCTATAGCCAGCAGCGCATACGCGCTCGCCAGTCCGGCGTATGCAGGCGCATATTTCTCGTCGAGTTGGATGGCCTGTTCAAAGTCTTCAATGCTTTTGCTGATCGCCCCAGGAGTCATCTGATGCAGGTTGTAACGAGCTTTCAGGTAGGCATCGTATGCCGCGGGCTGTACTTGTATTTGAGTCTGCCCTTTTTGCGGACCGGCAACCCTTGCGCTATCGGGTAGATTCAGCGCCAGGTTGATTTCGCGCGCAATCGCCTCCGCAATATCGGCCTGCACGCTCAACACATCACTAAGATCGCGCTCATAGGTTTCTGCCCAGAGCTGCGTCTGGTCTTTCAGTTGAATCAGCTGGGCCGTAATGCGAACTCGCTTGCCGCCGCGTCTTACCTTGCCTTCCAGCGCATAACCAACACCCAGGTCCTTCTTCATCTGCTCCAGGGATTTGCAGCTGGAGTCATAGTGTTCCGCAGTGGTGCGAGCTATCACGGCCAGCTCCGATGTCTGCAGCCTTGTGATCTGCGTGATCATCTCTTCGGTAAGGCCGTCGCTGAAATAGTCGTCTTCTTTTGCTCCGCTAAGATTGCCAAACGGCAAGACCGCCAGCTTAATCTTCTCTGCCCGGCCTTCCTGCCGCCCCGCCGTCGCGCCTGCCGCTCCCGATTGTTGCCGCGTGTTGAACCAGTCCGTCAGCTCGTTGCGGTACGCGTAGATTGACCCAAGTTTGTCATGCAGATGGCGGTAAACGGGCAGCCCTTC
>JBAVUZ010000938.1:0-2166 GCA_049697035.1 Candidatus Angelobacter sp.
CTGTGGTGTTAGTTCCACACTTGCATGGTCTCCCGAATCGGCGGCTGGCGTATACAATTCTTGTTATCTTATTTGAGGAGCAAAATAACTCATGCAACGCAATGCAAGCGCACACTGGAGCGGCGGACTGAAAGACGGCAAAGGGACGCTCACCTCTCCCAGCGGAGTCCTGAAGAGCACGCCTTATTCTTTCGCCACGCGTTTTGAATCGCAGCCGGGCACCAACCCTGAAGAACTGATTGCCGCCGCCCACGCCGGCTGCTTCAGCATGGCCCTTTCAGCCCAGCTCGGCAACGCCGGAATGACGGCGCAATCCATTGATACCACGGCCACCGTCACGCTGGAAAAGCTCGAGTCCGGCTTCGCGGTCACCTCGTCCCACCTGCAAGTGAAGGTCAAAATTCCCGGCGCCGATAAGGCCAAATTCGAAGAAGCAGCTAAAAACGCCAAAGAAGGCTGCCCCATCTCTAAGCTGCTCAATGCAAAAATCACCATGGACGCCCAGTTGGAAAATTAACTATCCCATTCAATACGAAGCCTGCGCTAACAATCGCGCGGGCTTCGCGTCTAAACTTTCGGTCATCCCGCGTCAGTAAAATTCATCTCCTTGGAGGCACTACCATGCGCAGAAACTTCGCGCTTACTCCCGTTTTCATGGCCATAGTTTTTGCCGCAACTTTGGGCCACGCGCAATCCGCTGTGCTTGATCTGCCGCGTGACAGCCAGCATGCCAAGGTCATCCAGCGAATCGGCATCACGGACATCACCATCAATTACCATCGCCCGCTGGTGAAAGGCAGAAAAGTCTGGGGTGGCCTTGTGCCGTACGGCCAGGTCTGGCGCGCCGGCGCCAATGAAAACACCACCATCGAATTCAGCGATCCCGTAAGCGTGGAAGGCAAGCCGCTGGCCAAAGGCATTTACGGTCTGCATATGCTGCCAACGGAGAACGAATGGACGATCATTTTTTCCAAGACCGCGACTGCCTGGGGCAGCTTTACCTATAACCAGTCAGAAGATGCGCTTCGCGTGACCGTAAAGCCGCAGGCCGCTGAAATGCGTGAAGCCCTTGCTTATGACTTTGACGAGGTCACTCCGAATTCTGCAGTGGTGACCATGCGCTGGGAAAAACTTGCGGTGCCGTTCAAGGTAGAAGTCAATACCAATGAGATCGTCGCCCAGAACCTGCATTCGCAACTTCGTGGGCTGGCCCAATACACCTGGGACGGTTGGGACGACGCCGCCACTTACTTCCTGACCAACAAGTACAATCTGGAAGAAGCGCTCAAGTATGAGGACCGATCCATTGGCGTGGAAGAACGCTATGACAATCTAATGAACAAGTCGCGCATTCTTGACGCGCTCAACCGCAAAGATGAAGCGACCGTCGCTCGAAACAAAGCGCTGGGAATGGCCAGCATCACGCAACTGCACACGTACGGCCGCCAACTGCAACTGGCCGGCAAACAGGATGAGGCGTTTGCGGTTTATCGCAATAACATCAAGAAAGATCCCAATCACTGGCTCGTTCGCACAGAAGCTGCGCGGCTGGCGGTGGCCAGGGGAGATTACGACGGCGCGACGAAAGAAATGAAGCTTGCTCTGGCTGCTGCTCCTGATCCGGCAAAACCAACGGTTGAAGGCCTGGTAAAGCGCCTGGAAGCGAAGCAGGACATCAATAAATAATTTGAACGCAAGTTGCGGAGTGTGGGAGATCCAGCCCTGGCTTAGCCTCTTAAACACGGCGCTATAAATGCCGATATTTAGGAGGAAACCATGGCTGGATTTCGCGTTTTACCTATCGACTCTGAAATTGCTGAACAGGTCCGCAGTACGCTCAAGTCCCCTCAGTATGGCCATCCAGCCCATGTGGAGACCGCCGCAGGCTACGGGCCTTGCCGCGCATGCCTGAAGCAGTTTCGAACTGGTAAAGAAGACCGAATTCTCTTCACGTACAACCCATTTGAGGACCTGGACAACTACCCCTCGCCGGGCCCTGTCTTCATTCATGCGCAGTCGTGCCCGAACTATTCCGAACCAGGTCGATTTCCCGAGGAATTGAAATCGCTTCCTCTGACTCTTGAGGCCTACGGCGAAAATCGCTGGATCATCGCTCGCGAACGTCCTTCTGCAAATGAAATTGAAGGCACCGTGGAGCGACTCCTG
>JBAVUZ010000939.1:0-12536 GCA_049697035.1 Candidatus Angelobacter sp.
GCGCTCCAAAACACACGCTTCTCATCTTTCGTGTTAATTCGCGGCCGAGAATCTATTATTCGCCACCAATAACAGAAGCCATCCTCACGGATGGCTTCTTTACTCAAGTGTGGTGTTCTTACGCTGCTGCCGCCGGAGACATAGATCTCTGCGCCGCCTGGTTGATGAATTTCTTCATTACGTTGGCCCACATTACTTTCTTGCGCAAAGCGCTTTCTTTTACCGTACGGCCCTGGGCAAACATTCCCAGCAATGCCTTCATCTTGAAGACGCGCAGAATGGCCGCGTCGGAGTGGCTGACGTTGTATGCATCCAGAAAGTTCTCCTGTATCTGGCCGGTAATGCTGCGATTGCAGAAAGGATATTTTTCCAGCGCCTCCACTGAAGCCAGGAACGTGGCCAGGTCTTCAAAGGAATTGCCGCGGCGCTTCATGCGGGCGAAATCGCAGAATCCGACGCCCTTCTCGGTTACCACCACGTTAAGCGGAGTGAAATCACACAACACGGCGGAACTCGGCAGCGACTTGCGATTGCGAGGAAGCGCGCTGCGGGCTCCATTCATAATCAGTTCCACAGCGTCATCGTCCAGCCCTTCCGTCTGGCAGCTCTTGCAGAGCTTTTCCATGCTGGCGATCAGCGCGGCGCTGTCAAACGGCTCCGGGGCATCGGCGGTGGCTTTATGGAAACTGCGGAGCCATTCACCGGCACGGAGTGCCACCAGCGCGATACTGCCATTATCAGCAAACCCCGGCAGCAGGGCGGCTTTCATAATGATGGATTGGACCGGCAGCCCCGCGACTTTGTCAGTAACCACGGCGCATAGATCGCTATAGTCGCCCAAGACGCGCGGCACTCCATCCAACTTCTTTTTCGCCGTCAGCGTCTGGTTCACGTACTGGAGATTGGCATTCTCCTGCCGCGCAACCGTCTTTGCGTTGCCGTTGGATTTGCCTGGCCGATAAATCTTGATTGCTACGCGCTCACTGCCTGCGGCAAAATCAATGCAAACGTCGTAAATAAAATGGTCATTCTTTGGGGTGTGGCCCACAACCCGTAAATTCTTAAAATCACCACGTTGCGGATAATGCGTCACCGCTTGACTGCGCAAATCATCCAGAATCTGTTCCAAAACCGTTTCTGCCATCAAATCTCCCTGGGGTAAATAGCTCCGGGGCGCGTCGGCAACGCACCTGAAACTTTTCTTCTTTGCATTTTTTGCTTCGACAGTTAACTGACAAAGCCGGCAGGCACCGAAGGTAAGTGCATTTTTAGGGCCACGGCCGCCTGTTTGCACGCCCCTAAGTGATTGATGTGGAATGAGTTGAAGGCGTTGCCAGAGAGCAGAATTTACTCTGAGAAGCGCCATGCTCATATTCGGAATGGCAGGCGCGAAAAAGCCAAGTCAAAGACATACTTTGATTTTGGGATTAGCGGTGGAAGTTCTTAATAGAAAAGGTACTTCCTCCACTTGGTATCTGACCGCCCAATCATCCGCATGATGTGCCGGCTGGTGTGCAGGGTGAAGGGCCGTGGCTCCTTAAAGAGCTTCATATCGGTCTCAGCCAGCAACCTATTCCCTTTGCGACGGTTACAGGGATGGCAGCAGGCTACCAGGTTTTCCCATGTTGACGAGCCGCCGCGCGAGCGCGGGATCACGTGGTCCAGCGTCAAATCAGCGGAAGAGAGCAGCACGCCGCAGTACTGGCAGGTGTTGCGGTCGCGCAGCAAAATATTTTTGCGGGACAGAGCTCTTGTCTGGTGCGGAATACGGCGATACTCCAGCAGCCTGATCACCGACGGCACACGCATGGCCAGCCGCGCGGCATGCAGAAAGTGTCCATTCTCTTCTTCCGGCATGGCCAGCCCCTTGAGCACCAGGACGATCGCCCGGCGGGCCGCACAGATATTGATAGGCTCGTACGATGCGTTCAGGACCAGCACCGGAGTTTGCATGATCATACTCTTCCGTGGCTTGGGCGGTTCCTTAGGTGTCTCGCCGTAGTGGCGCTTGTTTCGCTTGTCCCGTTCATGCATGGCCCTGTGTTCCTCCCGATAGAGCGCTGGCGGCCATCGCCAGAATGCTCCCTGCTTCTTTGGTGGCCCGCGCAACCGTGGCCACAAAAACTTCTTTGGCGCCTGCCCGCCGCAGTACCCGGGCACATTCGCCCGCGGTAGTGCCGGTGGTCATCACGTCATCCACAATCAGGATGGTCCGGCCTTTGACCCTTGCCGGCTTCACCACAGCAAACGCTCCGCGTACATTGGCTCGCCGCTGATGGCGCGTCAGCCCTGTTTGCGACGCAGTCTCGCGTGTCCGGACCAGGATTGATGTATCTAATTGGATGCTGCTGGAACTCTGGAAGTCGATGAAAGTTCGGGCAATGGCCTCAGCCTGATTAAATCCGCGCGCCGTGCGCCTGCCGGACCACAATGGCACCGGGATGACGATCACCGAATCCGGCAAAGCCATTGCTGCGACTGTCTGGTTCAGCAAGCCGCCCAGAACTTTGCCTGCGGGTCTTATTCCTTTGTATTTAAAGAGGTGGATCAGATCGCGCAACGAGCCTTCATACGCGCCATAGGCCGCAGCCCGGCGGAAATGCGCCCCCACCCGTTTGCAGATCGGGCACAAAGGGACATCCTCTGCTTCCGCATTGGGATGGAACAGCTTCTCGCCGCAAATCTGGCACAAAGGTCCTTCCAGGGGAACAATTTTCGCCAAACACGACTCGCATACTGGCAAGCTTGCAATGTTTGTAAGAGGAGCGTGGCAGATGCGACAGTCGGAAGGGAAAAGGATGGAAAACAGGCTGGACGAGGCAGCTTTGACCGCACTTTTCATCGCATCGCGCAACTGTGTGGTGCGATGGGGAACCCGCTGAGCCCGGTCTAAGACACTACTACTGAAGACTACCCTCCTCTAAAAACCCCGTAGAAGGCTGTGCTCAAGCCAGAGTATAGCTTTGTTACTGGAAAGAAGGCAATGAAAACAAATGTGAAATAAATGTAAGCGTTAGAAGGACACCTTCTACAAATCTCAGTCTGGCACGGATCGGCTGCCGATTGATACTGTATGGAGTTGTGAAGGCCGTCATTGCTTCGGTTTGTCGGCTGCCTGCAGGTCCTTTGCCTGCAGCTCTTTGGCGCGGCTTATCAGCTTTTTCAAATTACCCTCAACGGACGAGTCTCCAATGTGTTCATCCTGGAGCACGCCATCCGCGTCAATGGTAAAGGTGTTAGGAATCGCCTTGACGGCGAACATCCTTGAGATTGGCCCGGTAAAGCCGCCATCAAAATATTGTGGCCAGGTCATCGCGTTTTTTGCGATGAAGTCTTTCCACTTCTGCTCATCCTTATCAAGGCTTACGCTCAGCACTATCAACGGCTCACCGTCAAATTTTTTCGCGATCTTCTGCATGTGTGGCAGCGCCTCGCGGCAAGGCCCGCACCACGTTGCCCAGAAATCCAGCAGCACCACTTTCCCTTTCAGGTCGTCCATGGAAATGCGCTGGCCATCTAGCGTGGTGACCACGAAGGGCGGCGCCATTCTGGCCCGCGCGAGCTCTGGCTGGCGGATATAGCGCAACGCACGCTGACGGTCAGGATCTCCTTCAGGCCGCATTTTCACGAAGCGTTCAAACTGCGCTTTGGCCGCGTCATCTTGTTTCATCCGCGCCAGCGCCCTTCCATCCAGGTAGACTGCGTTGGGAAAATTTTCATGCGCCGCCAGCGCTTTGGTCATTTCATCGTGTACCCGGCTGAACAGGTCGTCCTTGTGCCGCGACAACCCTTCACTCATCAGCACCGCACCATACTGATAATGTGCCACCGCCACGTCGTTGCCGCCCTGCGCCTGCGCCACCATCTCCTCTCCTGCAAATTCGGCGGTCTTCCACTCGCCCAATTCGCCCAATTCGCTGCCGTATTTGATCATTTTCTTTTGGCATGCCAGGCAGCGCCCGCCATCCTGCTTGTCAGCCTTTTTGAATTTATCCATCGCATCCAGTGTGTCGTGCCGTTTCAGGGCTTCAAGACCTTCGTTATAAGTTTTTTGCGCCTTCGCGTCTTGGGGACCTTCAGTTTTTTCCTGTGCTCGCACTGGGATGAAGCTGCAAGTGAGCAGCAGGGCAATGGCGTACCGCATGGAATTCTCCTTACACAAAATCAGCGCCTAGAAGTTATCACGCCTTTGCCGAATTCATGCATGTTTTCTGCTTTTTTTGAAGTCATCGTCAGCGAAATGCCGCAACTCTTATAAGACCAACCCCCTTCCCGTACAATGCCGAACAACTTAGAATGCTTCGCTATGACTACTCGACCAGGCCTCACCGCCACGCCTGACGGCAATTTTGCCGTCGCGCTCAACACTTCCATCAGTGGCTGGACCCGCGCCATGGGCATCCATTTCGTCATTGCCACCAGCGATGAAGTTGTCGCCGAGTTGGAGATTACCTCCGACCATCATCAGGCATATGGGATCGTCCATGGCGGCGTGCATTCTGGCCTGATTGAGACAGTCGCCTCAGTCGGCGCAGCGTTAGCGGCGCTCCCGCGCGGCCAGTCTGTAGTCGGCCTGGAGAACCATACGTCATTCCTGAACGCCGTGCGGGAAGGAAAGCTCCGCGCCACCGCTCGACCGTTAATGCGCGGCCGTCGCACACAGGTGTGGGAAGCCACAGTTACTGACGCTGAAGGACGCTCCGTCGCCAGCGGACGCGTGCGTTTCCTGGCGCTGGAAGCCGGCTCTTCACTGGCTGGTGAAACTGTACAGGTGAAGCGTTCTTCATGAGCATCTGAGAACTGCCGTCATCGCCGAATCGGTGACCAACATGATTGCCTAATTTCCTCCCCTCTTCAATTTCTTCGGTGTCTCAAGGTTTTGCCTTTCGGGCCGATCAGTGTAATCAGTGCCAATCAGTGGTAAGGTTTTCGCATTTCCGATCCCGGCGATTCTCATCACATCCATTACGTGACGGCCGTCACAGCGCACGTGTCGGTCTTCCAGCTAGATTTGCCTTGTCGGAGGCATCTATGAGCACCGCAGTTGTGGAAAGAATCGCGGAAGAACGGCCTAAGCTTGACCTCGTCGCCGCAAAACCCGCGCCCGCAGTTTATGAGGAAACGGAACAGTGGGACCCGCACCCACTTATCCCTGTGTTTGTGGCTGGAGCAGTCTCGCTCATTCTGTCTCTAACATTTATCGGTTCAATTCTGGCCTGGCTGGCGCTGCGTCATTCCGGAGTCATGGCCCCGTAAAGCGACTGTTCATTTCCATGCAAGGTATATGGCGCGTGTTAGCAGCGTAACCACAAACACCACAATTGTGACGCCAAGACAGACTAGCTCTGCCACCTCGATTGCTGTTAGCGCTTTGTTGAGTTCTTTCTTCATGGAGCCTAATGGCCTTGCAGTTGGTGGTCAAATAATTGCCGCGCTAACGCTTCGTCGGGCCCAGCGCCCACGTTTCCAGTTGCCCAATCTGGCGCATCAGCTGGATTTGCGCGCGGTCCAGTTCGAAGCTTGAATTCAGGTACGCGGTGTAACGCTCGTGTTCAGCCACGCGGGCGTTTTCTTCGTCTTTAATGCTCGCCGCGCCACTCTCGATCTTTGCATGCGCGGACTCAATATCAGATTGCGCCAACTGATGCTCCAGTTGCGCAACTTCGCGCGCCGCAGACAGTTGCTCTACCGATCGTTGCAGCCTCAGTGTCTCCGTGCTCACCTGTTCTTTCACCGTCTGCGCTTCTTTGCGCGACTTCACCGCGTCCGCTCTTGCTGCGTCCGCCGCGGCCCGCTGCACGGGATTGAAAAACGGGAACCGTATGGCCACACCGGCTGTCACGTTGTTCCGCTGAAATTTCTGAAAAAATTGGTCGTAATTGTTGAACCGCGCCAGCACAGCGTACTGTCCCACAAAATCAATCGCCGGATAGAGCTGCTTGCGCTCCGCCTGCGCGCGAAATTCTTTTGCCTGCGCCGCAGCATCCGCCACCTTCACAACCGGATTGTTCTTCACCGCTTCACCCGGTAAGTCCTGGTCCTGCGCGACCGCCGGCATCTCCGGAATCGTCTCTGTTGAAGTCTGGATTGCCGTTACTGGAAGTCCCGTTAGCTGTGACAAGCGTAGGCGTAGCTGGTCGGCCGCTGCCTGTGTCTGCGCGATGTCCAGTCGCGTTCTTGCGCCCGCCAATTTCGCGCGTGTGCCTTCCACCTGACTGTCCAGACCGGCCTGTATGCGCTGCGCAACAATATCCTGAAATTTCTGCGCAGACTGTTGCTGCTCTCGCTGGATCGTGAGCGACGAGTCCAGCAGATCAAGCTGCACGTAATCCATCGCGGTTTCCATGATCACGTCATTGCGACGATCGGCATTCTGCGCCGTTGTTACCTCCACATCGCTCTTTGCGGCTTTTACGAAATTACGTTGCGCCATGTTGATGAGCGCGCCCTGAAAATTCACGTTAAAGATTGAAGGCGCCGCGCCTTCCAGGCTTAGCGGAAAGCCATACGATCCACCCAGCCCGGAACCAGCCACCATCTGCGGCAGAAACACATCCTTCGTCTGCCTAACGACGGATCGCGCGCGTTGCAAATCAGCCTGTGAGAGACCTGTTGTAGCGCTGTTTTTGAGCGCCAGTTCAATGGCCGTGCGGAATGCCAGCGGTTTGTCCTTGCCGGAAGAAGTATCTTGCGCAAACAGAGTTAGCGGAAGCGCCACGACCCAGGCTGCAACCAGGACTAAACGGGCATGCAATTTCATTTTTTTCACCTGCGCGAATTTGTTGGGATGGTGTGGAAAGACGTGATTCTATCGGGAAACGCGCGCCAGCGCATCCTGCGCCGGGCGGTACTCTGAGGCCATATTCAGCGCAGTCTGGAACTCGGCTGCGGCTTCATTCGTTTTGCCTAGCTTTTCCAGCAGGACTCCCAGCAGGTAGTGCGCGCGAAACGCCGGGCCGTCTTCTGAAGGATCTTCCTCGGAGACGTAGTGGCGCAGCATCAGTGCTGCGCCGGCAAAGTTGCGTCCGGAATGCACCAGCAACGCGGCCGCATCAAACTCGCTGGGCTCTCCCTGCTGCACCGCGCCTGCAGCACGGCGGACAGCGTCTTCCATTTCGCCCATCCGTCCGGTACGCCGGTAAAAATGTGCCAGTTCCACCCAGTAGCGTGCGGGCTGGCTGCTGGCCGCAATCGCTTTTTTATATTCTGCTTCCGCGCCGGTGTTGCCCTGCTTCTCCTGCACTCGCGCATAGATGTAACTGGCCAGCGCGCGATCATGCTCCGCAACGTAGTCGGCTTGCTGTTTGGCTTTGTTTTTGTCGCCGCCCAGAAAGCCCGGAGCTTCCAGGTAATACTCGCTCAAATCAGAGCGCGCGGGCAGATTGTTACCGTCCAGCGCCACCGCCCGTTCGAATTCGGTTTTCACTTTGCGCGCAAGCCCAAACGCGGTAAAGGGGTTCGCCTCTTCCGCTTTTCTGCCCATCGCGCGTCCAAGCCACAAATGGTAAGAGCTGTTTTGCGGATCCAGCGCGAGCGCCTTCTCTGCCATGCGCACAGATGTGTCCCAGAGCTCAAGCTGAAAATAGACGCGGCAAAGCAGGTTGTACGATCGCGCGTCGTTGGGCGCGCGCGCAATGGCAAGATTCAGCGCATGGATTGCCTGGTCGGCCCTGCCTTCCCTGAGCAGAGCTGCCGGATCTGCGTCCGCCCCGGCCATGGGACAAGCCACCAATAAGAACAGAGTCGCCAACCGGAACAGGGTCCTCAACGCTCGACCACCTTTATGTCCATGCCGTTGCGCAAGGGCTGCGCGTTGATGGCGCCCAGCGCGATCACGGCGCCTTCCGGAATCCCTTTCAGCACTTCCACCCGCGTCAGGCTGGAAAGGCCAGTCTGCACTTCCTGCGCCAGAAGCTTTTCGTCTTCGATCTTGTAAACATAGCGCTTGCCATCCACGTCATGCACCGCCTCGCGCGAGACAGTAAGCGCATTGTCGTGCCGCGCGGAAATAATGCTCACGTTTACGTTCACGTTCGGCAGCAGCTTGCGGTCTGTGTTGTCGATCTCAGAAGTGATTTCGCCCACAGTCCGCGTTCCCACCATGGTCACTGAGGTCGGGACGCGCGTGAGCGTGCCGTCCCATGTGCGGCCGGGGATGGCGTCCCATTTGACTTCAACTTTTTGGCCTTTTGCCAGCCGTCCAATTTCCGGTTCATCCACAAAGGCGCGGACTCTCACTTTTTCCAGGTTTGCCACCTGCACCAGCAGGTCGCCGCCATTTACATAGCCTCCCGCCTTTACCGGGAGCTGATAAACCGTGCCCGCAAATGGCGCGGTTACGTTGGAGTGGTGCAGCAATTCCTGCGCGGCGGCATAGGCTGCGCGGGCCTCCGTTGCTGAAGCCTCTACCCTGGCCACCTCAGGCGAAGAATAGCGGCCATTCACCTTGGCTTGCAGCAACTGCACGTCGGCATCGGCTTTTTTTACCCGGCCCTGTGCGGCTTCAAGCTCTGCCGGCGATGCCCCGCCACTCTGCTGTAGTTTCTGGATCGCTTTCAAGTTGCGTTGCGCTTCAGCCTGCTCCGCCTGTGCTTTGGTCAAATCAGCGTGGCTTGTCAGCAGCTCTTCTTGGGTTCCGCCGGCTTTAATGCCGCTCAGCGCCGCCTCTGCCGACCGCAACTGCGCCAGCGCGTGCGCTGCCTGCGAGCGCGCTTCAGCGTCATCAAGCTTCACTAGAAGCTGGCCCACCTTCACGCGGTCGCCTTCCGCCACCAGGACTTTATTCACCGTGCCCGGCGCGGGAGCATGCGCTTCAAAGCTGTTGATCGGCTCAATTTTGCCGTTGGTGGAAATAATGCTGGCAATCTCCTGGCGGACAACTTTTTCCGCGCGTACAGGCGTTACTACTCGGCGGCGGTTGATGCCGGTGAATATCAGCACCGCCAATATCACCAGGGACACCACCACTATCACGGGCCTGCGACCGTTATTTGCGCTTTGTCTCGCCATGCTCTAAAAAATCAGTTCAATCGACCAAACTTCCCAGTATATCCAACCCCGGAATCTCGACGCAGAATCCTCTTGCGCGTTCGCCTTTGCGCGATTCCAACTTTTTCCGCCGGTGGTTCTATTTTACCGGGGTTCCATTTTAGATGATCGTCCCGCCCTCGCGGTTACAGCATGAAAAAGCGGTTGTTACAATAGGTTCCTGATGTCACATCGTACAGGCTATACCGACGATCACGCAAAATCAGGGCTCGACCATGACTTCCCTGAAATCGATACCTGGCCCAACCAGTTTCGCGCCTATGAAATCCTGATTGACGTGCCGGAGTTCACCTCGGTCTGCCCCAAGACCGGCCTGCCCGACTTTGGCGTGCTGGAAATCCGCTACATGCCCGGCAAGCTCTGCCTGGAACTGAAGTCGCTCAAGGAATACCTGCTCCACTACCGCAACCTGGGGATCTTTCAGGAAAACATCGTGAACCAGGTGTTGGAAGATGTGGTGCGTGCCTGCAAGCCAAAGTGGGCGGTGGTGAAAGGCGTGTTCCGTCCTCGCGGCGGAATTGGGACGACGGTGGAAGTAAGGTGGCCAAGACCGAAGAAGTAAGATTCAGTGCGAAGTGTCCCGGTATAATCCCTGCATCCATGCCGCCAAAACTCTATCCCCGCCTCTTGCTGGCGGTGCTCACCGGACTGAATATCCTTAATTACATTGACCGCAATGTGCTCTTTGCGGTGCAGTCTGACGTGAAAAAAGAATTTTTGGTGAGCGATGCCAAGATCGGCCTGCTTACCAGCGCTTTCTTCTTCACTTATATGTTTGCCGCGCCGGTCGTGGGCTTGGTGGGCGACCGTTTCGCGCGCAAAAACATTGTGGTTTTCGGCATCTTCATCTGGAGCGGGTTCACCTTTCTTACATGGTTCGTGCATGACTATAACCAGCTGCTTTTTCGTCACGCCATCGTAGGCATTGGTGAAGCCAGTTACGCCACTATTGCTCCTACGCTGATTGCCGATTCTTTCCCCACGCTCAAGCGCGGCCGCATGCTCTCCATCTTTTTTCTGGGATTGCCTGTTGGCAGCGCCGCAGGATACTTTGTCGGCGGCTATCTGGCGCACGCTTTTGGCAGTTGGCGCGTGCCGTTTATGGCTGCCGGAATTCCCGGCTTTCTGCTGGCGCTTTTGCTCTGGATGCTTCCCGAACCGCCGCGGGGTCAACATGAAAAGACCGCACCGGCGGGCAGCACGTGGGACATGCTTCGCGGGCTCGTCCGCAATGGCGCATTCATCACTTCAACTCTGGGCATGGCGGCTTACACATTTGCCATGGGCGGCATGCAGGTCTGGATTCCCACCTTTCTCGTTCGCCTGCGCGGTCTGGATCTGAAGACCGCGAACATCGACTTCAGCATTATCGTGATCATCAACGGCATCGGGGCTACGCTTCTGGGCGGCTGGATTGGCGACCGCCTGCTCCGGCGCTATTTCGGCGCGTATTATTCGTTCTCCGGAATTGCCATGCTCTTGGCCGTGCCGTTCATGGCGGCTGCCATTTATGCCACGGGCTCGCTGATGTTTCCAGCCATGTTTGTTGCCGTATTTTTCGTTCTCATCGGCACTGGCCCCACCAATGCTGCGCTGGTCAATTCCGTAAGCGCCAGCATTCGCTCCACCGCGCTGGCCGTCAACGTTTTCATCATTCATCTGCTGGGCGACGCATTTTCACCCACGCTGATCGGCCGCATCTCTGACAAGACGGGTTCTTTGCAGATTGCTTTCTGGGTGGCCTTCGTCGCCGCCGGACTCTCTGGCCTCATCCTTCTTTATGGCGCAAAGTTTGCTCCGCGCTTCCAGGTTCAACAAACATGATTGTGTTGGACTGGACATTGCTTTACTGGATTTCAGGCCTGCTGTTGACCGCGATCTGGCTTGTTCCCGCTTTGCAGCTAGCCTTGCATTTTTCTGAGGTCGCTGATCTCACTCAGCCTGAGTGGAATCCTCCGCAAGATTCACCGCTGCCTTCGCTCACCATTGTTGTTCCGGCACGCAATGAAGAAGCCGAAATTGAAGCCGCGCTCCGATCTCTTCTGCAACTCAACTATCCGCGGTACCAGATTGTCGCCGTCAATGACCGGTCCACTGACCAGACAGGCGCGATCATGGATCGCCTCGCCGCCGAACCTGCCGCGCAAGCTAAGCTACGAGTCATCCATGTACGCGATTTGCCTTCAGGCTGGCTGGGCAAAGTGCATGCCATGTGGCTGGGTTCTCGGGAAAACGCCTCACAGAGAAACGCCGCGCAGCAGACCAGCAGTGACTGGCTCCTGTTCACTGACGCTGATTGCGTCTTTCATTCTGATTCGTTGCGCCGCGCCATGCATTACGCTTGCAAGACCTCTACCGATCATCTTGTGCTCTTACCCACCGCGCACATGAAAACCATGGGAGAGCGCATGATGATTTCATTTCCCCAGGTCATGTCCAGCTTTGCCATGCGGCCGTGGAAGGTGCGTGATCCCAAAGCGCGCGATCACATTGGAGTCGGCGCTTTCAACCTCATTCGGCGCTCCGCTTACGATGCCATTGGTACCTATGAAGCTCTGCGTCTGGAAGTGGTGGACGATCTCACGCTGGGTGAAACCATCAAGAAAGCCGGCCTGCGTCAGGACGTTGTCTTTGGCCGTAACCTTGTCAGCCTGCGCTGGGCCGTGGGCGCAGCCGGCGTGGTGGCCAACCTGGAGAAAAATCTTTTTGCCTTTTTGAAGTTTCGCATCAGCCTGGTGCTGGCCGTCTGCGCCGTTACATTCTTTTTGTGCGTCTGTCCCTTTTTAGGACTTCTTCTGGCTTCCGGCTGGGCGCGCGCCCCGTTCGCCGTGGCCGTCGCCATGATCGCGCTGGCTTACACTCTCACCGGGCGATACATGGCCAGCTCTCCATGGATGTTTCTTACATGCCCAGTCGCCGCGCTCGTCTTCAACTTCGCAACTTTGCAGTCCGCCTTCCTCGCCCTGCGTGACGGAGCCATTACCTGGCGCGGAACAAAATATTCGCTGGAGGAGTTGAGGAAGAAGCGTTGAAGGTTTTTACCGCGGATTTGCGCGGGTGAGCGCGGATTAAAAACCAGCCGCGAATTTCGTGAATGAGCACGAACCAGATCGGATTCGTGTTTTTTTGCCTTCATTCACGGCTAAATCCGATCCGCGTTTATCCGCGTAATCCGCGGTAACTACCGAAAAAGGTTCTTCAAAATAAAAATGGCGTTGGCCGGACGCTCCGCCAGCCGCCGCATCAGGTAGGGATACCACTCCGTGCCGAAAGGAATATAAACGCGGCAGCGCCAGCCTTCTTTCACCAGCTTCTGCTGCAGGTCGCGACGCACGCCGTAAAGCATCTGGAACTCAAAGGTCGAAGCGGCAATCTTTTCCCTCTGGGCGAACTCAATCGTTGCGCGGATCATGTTTTCATCGTGCGTGGCGATCCCGTGATAGACGCCGCTCTTCAACAGCATCTTCATCAGCTTCACGTAAGTCGCG
>JBAVUZ010000940.1:0-2202 GCA_049697035.1 Candidatus Angelobacter sp.
TCGTCTTGATCCTGTCCTGTGGGCGACTGGCCTTTCGGTTCGAGGACGCCGACCACGGTGAAGGGCACATCCTTGATGCGAATCGACTGGCCGACCGGGTCGATGTCACCAAACAAATTGAACACCACGGTCT
This sequence comes from Candidatus Angelobacter sp., assembly GCA_049697035.1. Lineage (GTDB taxonomy): Bacteria > Acidobacteriota > Terriglobia > Terriglobales > Acidobacteriaceae > Angelobacter. Next base: position 134 of record JBAVUZ010000940.1, read on the forward strand.
TGCCAAGCAAGGCGACCTTGTTGGCTGAATCCACGTCTTGCTGCGAGAAGGGAGCACCCTCGGCCACGGAAAGATCCCGCACCTGCAGGAATCCAGGAGTCGTGCCGAAGATGATTGTCGCCCAGTTGGTGTTCTGATAAACGATTTGTGCCCCGCCTCGCACGATAGGGACGGCAAGCGCAATGTCGGGACATTGGGCGGGAAGTTCACGTGCATCGGACTCTGATAGCGTCACGGCGTTGCCGGTTCCCATCCGCAACCCAGAACTAGTGAGGCTTCCTGGGAGGACAATGATGGTGTTACTGCCGATGCTTGCGATCTGCTGCTGAATACGTTGCGTTGCACCGGAGCCGATCGCCGCTGTCGCGATCACCGCAGCAACACCTATAACGATTCCCAGCATGGTGAGCGCGGAGCGGAGCTTATTTACCTGCAATGCTCGCAATGCGATGCGCATTGATGAGACTAGGTATTTCATCGCGACACCTGAGCGGGCATATCAGGGGCCGCTTCCGCGGGGTCTGCATGGGTCTGTTTCCGGCTGTCGCTGACGATCCGCCCGTCTCGAAAGGTAATGATTCTGCTTGCGAATCTAGCCACTTCATCAGAGTGCGTTACCACGACGACGGTGATGCCATGTTTCCGATTGAGCTGCTGAAAAATTCGCATGATCTCAGTGCTGGTATGCGAATCGAGTTGGCCGGTGGGCTCGTCGGCAAGGAGAATTTCGGGGTTGTTGATGAGAGCACGGGCGATCGCTATCCTCTGCTGTTGTCCTCCGGATAGTTGAGTTGGCAGGCTGTGCTCTCTTCCCCCCAAGCCGACAAGTTCCAACACGCGCCTGGCGCGCTCATCGGCGTCGGTTTCTCGACCGCCTGAGTACAAGAGCGGTAACTGCACGTTCTCCATGGAGCTCATGCGCGGCAGCAGGTTGAAATTCTGAAAAACGAAGCCGATCTTCTGGTTTCGGATTTCGGCAAGCTGGTCACGATCGAGTCCTTCCACCGGGACTCCATCGAGCCAATACCGCCCTGAGGTAGGGCGATCCAAGCAACCGAGGAGATTCATCAATGTCGATTTGCCCGAACCGGACTCTCCCATGACGGCCACAAACGAACCGCGATCAATCGTTACCGTCACACCTTGCAGAGCGCTGACGATCACTTCGCCAAGGGTGTAGGTCTTCGTGAGGTCACTGGTTTCGATGAGCGCTGGCATCGTGCTCCTCACATCCTGGGGGCCGTGGGAACCGAAGTGGTGGATGAACCGCTCGAGGCACTGCTGGTCATTGTCGCCCTCACCACAACCCGGGTGCCCGTTTGGAGTTGGTCCGAAATAACAGCCGTAGACTTGCCGTCTGAGAGCCCGAACTTGACCGGCACAGCTTTGAGAGTCCCTGCTGCAAGCACGTAGACTTGCAGTTTATCTGCTTGTACCGGCGGCAGGCCGGTCTTCTTCAGCACGGCGGCGGAGGGTCGGAAGCGCAGGACAGAGTTCGGTACCTTCAGGGTATTGTCCAACTTTGCGCCTAGTATCGTGACGCTTGCTGTCATTCCAGGAAAGAGTTTGAGATCGGAGTTATCCACCGTGATCACAACATCATAGGTGACCACGTTTTGCGTGACGATGGGAGCCTTCCGAATGTCGGCGACCACGCCCTCAAAAGTAATGTCAGGGTAAGAATCTACGAGGAAGGTAGCCTTCTGACCTTTGGCAACGTTCCCAACGTCCGACTCGTCCACATTCGTATCGACTTGCATCTTAGTGAGATCCTGCGCGATCTCAAAGATAATTGGCGGATTCAGCGTCGCAGCCACGGTTTGCCCTATATCCATGCGGCGCGCAACGACAGTTCCGTCAACCGGCGCCATAATTCGCGTGTGGTCAAGATTGATCTGCGCTTGCCGCAGAGCCGCTTCCACCCCGCGCTCCTGCGCCTGCGCGGTCGCCAATTGGCTCTCGACTACTTCGACGGAGGCGTGTGCCGACTCAATATTTTGTTTAGCAGCGTCGATCTGAGCCTGGTCGGCTGTGACTTGCGCCTGGGAAGCATCGTAGTTCGCCTTGGC
>JBAVUZ010000941.1:0-3264 GCA_049697035.1 Candidatus Angelobacter sp.
CTGTTGCAGCACACCAATGGCTTGCTATACGGAGAGACCTGCTGCGGCGGCAGCTTTGGTGTCGGTGTGTTTTATAGTCTCAATGCGGGTCTGCGGCCATTCGCTAGTTTCGTTCCGGCTATCGGCCACGACGGCCAAACCATTGATATCCTCGGCCAGGGCTTCACCGGAACCACGCGCGTCTCCTTCCACGGCAAGCCCGCAAAATTCAGGGTTGTGTCCGACACTTTCCTGACCGCAACCGTTCCCGAGCATGCGACTTCTGGCTTTGTGGCCGTCACGACGCCAAGGGGCAAGCTGACCAGCAACAAGCAGTTCCAGGTCAGTTCGCAGGAAGATGATTTCAAAAAGCGCGATGAAGATGGCGACCGCGACCATGATGGCCGCCACGATGACCGAAGGCACATGTCACTTTGCGAGGAACATAATCACGAGTAAAGGCGCGTTTTTTAGCCCCGGGGTTATAGGGATACCTGTACCTTTTACGGGAGCTGCCGAATGGATGATCAGGTAGGCAGCTCGGCCACTCGTCAGGAGTAGCCTGGGTTCCCAGCGTCTTTCTGAACGCCTGGCGAGGACTTGCGCCCTGACAGAGTGGCGCGTGGTGAAAATCCTCGCTACGCTCGGACTTCGGAGAGAGCGGAAATCAGCGCGCTGCTAATTCAAAAACAATTGCCGATACAGCGTATCTCTTCGCTTCGGCACAAACCCCGCATCGCGGATCATGCGGCGCAGCTCTTCTTCGGTGGTGCAGTTGGTGACGCCCGCGGAGCGCACGACGTTCTCCTCCAGCATCACTGAGCCAACATCATTGCCGCCAAAGCGCAGTCCAAGCTGGCAGACTTTTAGTCCCTGCGTGACCCAGCTGGATTGCACGTTTTTGAAGTTGGAAAGATACAGCCGCGCAATGGCCAGCACCTTCAGGTATTCGACCGCCGTGGCCTCTTCCCAATGGCGTCCGCCCAGCGCGGTGTTTCCCGGCTGAAAGCTCCATGGAATAAACGCGGTGAATCCGCCGGTCTCTTCCTGCAATTCGTACACACGCTGGAAATGGTTGATGCGATGCTCAAAAGTCTCACCCACGCCAAACATCATCGTCGCGGTGGTGCGCATGCCCAGCTTGTGCGCCGTCCGATGCACGTTAAGCCAGTCGTCGGTCAGGCATTTCAGGCGCGCAATCTTGTAGCGGACTTCGTCATCAAGAATTTCCGCGCCGCCGCCGGGGATCGAGTCTAGCCCTGCCGCGCGCAGCCGAATGATTGTCTCTTCTATCGACAAGCCGCTGACGTCGGCAAAGTGGATGATTTCTGAAGCCGAAAAGCAGTGCAGATGAATCTGCGGAAAGCGCTGCTTGATGCCGCGCAGCATCTCCTCATACCACTCAATTTTCAAATCCGGATGCAGCCCGCCCTGCATCAGCACGCCGGTGCCGCCCAGCTCCACGGTTTCGCGGATCTTGTCATAGATCGTTTCCATCTCCAGCACGTAACCTTTGGCGCGTCCGGGGCCTTTCACGGGGGCGTAAAAGGCGCAGAAGGTGCAGTATTCCGTGCAGAAGTTGGTGTAGTTAATGTTGCGATCGATGATGTACGTGGCCACGCCTTCCGGATGCAGCTTGCGGCGCAGCGAATCGGCTTCCATGCCCAGGCCGATCAGGTCGTCTGAGCGGAAAAAGTCCAGCGCTTGTTGTTTGGTTAGGGACATGAATAGTCCAATTTTAGCGGAAAGACGCTCGCATTGGAACTTTCTGGGATTTCTGGCCAGGGTGAGTGGACTTAGAGAGTCAGAAAACGGAAGCACAATGTTTGACGGTCGATGCTAACTACATCCGAAAGGACCACACATTGCCCCTAATATCATCAGAGCGCAGAGGAACGCGCCCCCATTGAGCAAGAGTCCGCTCCAGCGACTCCATCCACGCCCAAACAGCGAGACTGTACACAGAACTGGTGATCCGTAGAAACTGATACTCCAGATTAGCCCTAATGTTCGCGCATTCCGAAGCCTTTCTTCTACATGCAAGTTTGAGGGATTCGATGAGTACCTCAGGTACAAGAAGCAAGTGGCGGCGAACAAGAGGAAACCAAGCACCGTGCTAATCGACCCAATCCTTCGCCTCCAGATTGAAACGCCGGAATTCTTTATAACGTTCATGGCATAGTCAGTATATGTCTTACTCATTCAAGCACGGATAGGGGGTTTCCCTCTTTCTCGTAAAGAACTAGTAGAAAAACGAGGCATCATCAGCAATTGCTGGTGCAAGGGCGATGTGTCGGCAGTTTTGCGTCGCAACGTTGTCGCTCGTTGCTTATACTTGATGCGGATGAAAATCAGACCGGAGTTCGATGACGCGCCAGATTTCATCACGCGGGTCCAGCAGGCAGTAAACGGCGTTCTTCGTCGTCATGAACCTGAAACTCTTGTCCTGGTGAAAATCGACAACTGGTTCGGGTCAAATTGGCTGGGTTTTTCCGGCAAGGCGCTGGGAGCGGTCGGGGTTTGGGACAAGCCCTACAATCGGCCAGCAGACAACATCAAAATTCCACCCTTCGTACCCAATAGGGTTGTGTCACAGCGGAGGTTTGCCAGGCCATCCTATGAAGAAATCGATGGTGGCAAGCCTATTCATACACAGATCCCAAGCGACCTTGCTCTAACCCGGAAGGCTAACACTGCTGTACCGGAGGCCGCTCTCGTCTGGTACAGCGGTAATTCCAAAGCAACTGGACGCGGCTCGGTGATGGCTTATGTCCCGGTTGGCGGGTCATACTGGCCGTGGTATGCCGGACTGCTGGCGGGAGAACCTTGGCGCATTACTGAAACGTGGGATATTAAGCGCGAAGATTTGTCGCACTTGATGCAACAAGGATCGGGCGAAATCCAAGCGTGACTGGCGAGTCTGAACTCACCACATAATTTTCTACCGGCATTCTGCCGATGAGCCACATAGCACTCTGGATGCCATGCAAGCGCCGCGGGATATCTGCCTTCTTCGAACCGCGACCAGCGTGTCAGCCATTGCCGATTTTGGTTGCCAATTTGAGTGCTTTGCTGGTCTGATTGCAGAGACACTCATTGCCAAAAATTCTGCTATCCGTTCCAGAGCCTGAGGGCGTTTGCCCCGGAGGTTTCTCATGAAAAAACTGTGTGTGTTGTTCGCCGGCTTGCTCCTGCTGACCGGTTGCGTTCCAGTGGATTCACTCAATCCCCTATACACCGAAAAGGATGTCGTCTTCGACGAGTCGCTGCTCGGAATCTGGGTGG